>JAHFTI010000175.1 GCA_023265535.1 Opitutaceae bacterium | reverse complement strand
CCGCGCTGGCCCTGGCACGCCGCCGCCAGGCTCGGCACGATGATCGAGCCGCCCCGCCAATACCTGCGCTGCCAGCCGGCAGGGCTGCCTCCACTGTTCCGCTGACACGCTCAGCTGCCCCGGAAGCCACTCCCCAAGCGTGCCCCCCAACACACACACGCCCTCCCCCGCAGGTCCCTGCCGGAGGCAGCCGCAGCTGCTTCAGGAGGGACGCGGATGAGCACGGGGATGATCCTCCTGCTCGGCGTCCTGCTGCTGTGGGGCGTCCACCATGGCCGGGACTGGCGTTCCCAGCGGCGCCGCGACAACGCCTGGCTCGACCTCCTGGCGCCGGGACTGGTGGCACTGCGAATCTGGCTCGGGAAGGCGACGGCCCTGTTCGCCTTCCCTGCGGCACCCTACGACGACCGTCTCTTCCTGCGCCAGGCCACCAGCCTTCTCCAGGGGGAATGGCTCGGGGCCTACGACCAGCTCACCCTTGCAAAGGGGCCCTTGTACTCCCTCTTCTGGGCCGCTTCCTCCTGGGCGGGCCTGCCCCTGACCAGCGCACAGCTCCTGGTCTATGCACTGGGTTGCTGGCTGCTGGTCGTGGCCCTGCGACAGCAGGAGCGCGGACTGCGGGCCTGGGCCCAGCTGTCGATCCTGGTCCTGCTGCTCTTCTGCCCCGTGCTGCAGGACACCGAATACCTGCACAGGGCCTGGCGGCAGCCCCTCTGGGTGGGAGTGTGCCTGGTGGTCGTGGCCACCGCCCTCGGCCTGCTCCTGAACCGGGCCCGCTCCCGCCGCGCCTCGTGGGCCTGGGCTGCCGGCCTCGGCGCCTCGCTTGCGGTGGCCTGGCTGACGCGCGAGGAGGCCATCTGGCTGGCGGCGCCCGTGGGACTTGCCCTCCTTCTCCACGTGCTGGACCTGGGGCGGGGCGGTCAGCCCTGGCGCCAGGCGCTCGTCCCGCTGCTGGGCCTGGCGCTCGCCCCGCTGCTCGTCGCCGGCGTGGCCCTGCAGAACCTGCGGCATTACGGCTTTTTCGGGATCGTGGAATTCAGGGACAGCTCCTTCGTCGCCGCCTACGGCGCGCTCTCGCGCATCGCCCCTCATGACCCACAGAGGCGCATCCCCGTCACGCGCGCCGCTCGGCAGCGCATCGAGGCGGTCAGCCCCTCCTTCGCGGCGCTGAAACCCGAGCTCGAGGGCGGCATCGGCGCGATCTTCATGCGGGTGCACGAGGACAAGACGGGAGTCCCCGCCTCCGAGGGGGAGATCGGCGCCTGGACCATGTGGGCCCTGCGGGACGCAGCCTGGAACACGGGCCAGGGGCGCACCCACGCGGAACTGTCCCGTTTCTACCGGAGGCTGGCGGACGAGGTGAATGCCGCCGCCGACGCCGGCCGCCTGCCCGCCGTGGCCCCGCGCGCCACGATGCGACCCGTCTGGGACTGGGCGGTGCACGGGCCGAGGCTTCCCTCCTCCACGGGGGCCGCCCTGTATCAGGTTTTCAACTACCAGGTCGGGCTCGCCCCCGTCCCCAGCCAGGGCTCGGCCGCCGACCTGGCCTGGGTCGAGGGCCTCGCAGGGGAACCGGTGACGCCTGCCGACCCGGCCGCCGCGGCAGCCTCGGGGCGTCCGGCAAGGAGGTCCTTCTGGGTGTTCGCCGCGGGAACCTACCAGCACCTGCTGCGCTGGCCCGTGCTGGCGGCGGCGCTGCTCCTGCCCCTGGCCGCCCTGGCAGGCCTTCGCAGGCGCGAATGGGCCACCCCGGCCAACGCCGCCCTGGTCGCGCTCAGCGCAGTGGCGGCAAACGTGGCGGTGGTGGTCGCCGTCGACGTGAGCTCCTGGGACGCCATCAACATCGGCTACCTCGGCCCCTCCCTTGCCTTGGGCCTGGTCCCCCTGGCGACCGCGCTGGCCTGGCTGGATGCGCGGATTGTGGCAAAAAGCGGCTGAGCTCGCGAGACCCGGGCCGCAGGCCGCAGCACAACGTGCACGGATCTCCAATGTGCTGCCGGAGCACAGGCCGGCATGCACCGCCGTCCCCGCCCACCACCCACCCAAGCCCAGTCGCGACTCCATAGACTCCCATACCCGCACCGGCCTACCTCACTCAGCCGCAAAAACTCGATGCTTGAGCTTCCCCCGCAACGCGGCTGACGTGTGATGAACGGCTTGCGACATGGAACCCGAGACCCAGAAGACCTACCGGCTGGAAACCCGCGTCAGCTTCGGCGACGTGGACCGCGACAACCTGCTGAGCCTGCGAGGCGTCTTCAAGCTGCTGCAGGAAGTGGCCATCGCGCACGCCAACCTCTTCGACACCGGCACAGAGGCCATGCTCACGCGCGGCGAATCCTGGGTGCTCAACCGCCTGATCGTCGAAATCCGCCGCTACCCCGCCTATGGCGAGCCCCTGCACATCGAGACCTGGTCCAGCGGCATACGCGGCTTCAGGGGCTACCGCGACTTCCGCATCCGGGATGCCCAGGGCGGGCTGATCATCACGGGCTCCTCCCTCTGGGTCTTCGTCAACATCCGCACGCAGTCGATCATGCGCGTCCCGCGCGAGCTCGCCGAGCGCTTCCCCAGCGTGCCCGAGAACGTCTTCTGCCCCGACCTCGAAACCCTCGAGATCGGCCGCATGCCCGAGAAGTGCACCGAGTCGCGCATCACCCTGCGCTACTCCGACTTTGACGCCAACCACCACGTCAACAACACCGCCTACCCCGACTTCCTGCAGGCTGCCCTGTCCCTCCAGGGGGCCCCCGCGCGGCCGGGCCATGTCCTCATCAGGTATGGCAAGGCCATCCCCGACAGCTGCCCCGAGGTGGGCGTGCGCCTGGCCGCCCTCGGCGAGCGCACCTGCTTCAGCATCGGTGTCGCGGGCGAGACCTTCGCCACGGGCCTCTGCGGGCCGTGCGCAACGGGCTCCTGAAAAGCAAGGCGTGCGGAAGGGCGCTGCGGCCTTTAATAAAACAGTTTTACCAACAATATTACTCTTGCGATCAAACTGTGATCGCCAATCCTGACACGACGATCGGCCCGCCCCTCCCCTGGGCCATCTGCCTCCCCTCGGAATGCTCTCCCCGGGCAGAGCCGAGGGGTCTCCCGAGCAACACCGCCCCACCCCATGTACCTGCCCCCCCTTCGCACCCTTGCCGCACGCGGTCTCCAGGACCCGGCCTGGCTCGCCTCCCTCCTGCTCGCCTGGCTGGCCGCCCTCCTCCTGCCCTCCTCGCCGCTGCGGGCGGCCGAGTTCGCCAAGGGCGCCGACATCGGCTGGCTCTCCCAGATGGAGGCCTCCGGTATCAGGTTTTATGATACAGCAGGGACCCAGCGCGACTGCCTGGCCGTGCTGAAGTCCACCGGCATCAACTCCGTGCGCCTGCGCGTCTGGGTGAACCCTTCCGCCGGCTGGTGCGGCAAGGCGGACGTCGTGGCCCAGGCCCGCCGCGCCTCCGACGCCGGCCTGCGCGTGATGATCGACTTCCACTACAGCGACTCCTGGGCCGATCCCGGCCAGCAGACCAAGCCCGCCGCCTGGGCCGCTCACGGCATCGCCCAGTTGCGCGAGGACGTCGCCGCCCACACGACCGAGGTGCTCACCGCCCTGCGCGACGCCGGTGTCACACCCGAGTGGATACAGGTGGGCAATGAGACCAACAACGGGATGCTCTGGGAGGAGGGCAGGGCCTCCGTCTCCATGGCCAACTTCGCCTCCCTCGTCACCGCCGGCTGCAACGCCGCCAAGGCGGTCTTCCCCTCGTCCCTCGTCATCGTCCACATTTCCAACGGCCACGACAACGCCCTCTTCCGCTGGATACTCGACGGCCTCAAGGCCAACGGCGCACCCTACGACGTGATCGGCCTCTCCCTTTACCCGGAGCCCGCCGACTGGGTCCAGAAGAACGAGCTCTGCCTGGCCAACATGCGGGACCTCGTCACGCGCTACGGAAAGCAGGTCATGGTCTCCGAAGTGGGCATGGGCGAGGCCTACGCCGCCGCCTGCAAGGCCTTCCTCACCGACCTCATGGGCAAGGTGAAATCCCTCGAGGGCGGCAAAGGCCTCGGGCTCTTCTACTGGGAACCCGCCTGCCACGGCGGCTGGCAGGGCTACCGCAAGGGAGCCTTCACCTCCCAGGGCCGCCCCTCCATCGCCCTGGAGGCCTTCGCCGCCCCCACCCTCCCCGTCGCGGGCGACCGCCTCCTCAACATCTCCACGCGCGCCCGGGTGGGCACCGGCTTCGAGATCCAGGTCGCAGGCTTCGCCATCTCCGGCACCACCCCTCGCCGCGTGCTCCTGCGCGCCTGCGGCCCCTCCCTGACCGGCTTCGGCGTGCCCGACGCGCTCGCCGACCCCACCATGGAACTCTTCGAACTCCAGACCGGCGCCAGCATCGCAACCAATGACAACTGGAGCTCCAACGCCACACAGGGCGCCGCCATCGCCGCCGCCGCCACCCAGGTGAGCGCCTTCGCCTGGACCTCCGGCTCGAAGGATGCCGCGCTTCTGCTCACGCTCGCCCCCGGCCTCTACACGATCGAGGTGAAGGGTGTGGGCGGCTCCACCGGCATCTGCCTGGTGGAGGCGTATGATGCGCAATGAGAAAATGCACAGCAGCTGATTCTTGCTGATGGAGAGGGGCGGCCCTGCGTAGCATGCGCCCCTTATGTCCTCACCCGACACACCCGGCACGCAGCCAGCAGCGCCAGCCAAGCCGCTCACCGGCATCCTGATCCTGCTCGCGGCCGTCGTGTGCTTCGCCTGCATGGATGCCTCCGCCAAGTGGCTCGGGCGCTCGACGTCACCCATGATGACGGCCTCCGTGCGCTACATCGTGAGTTTCCTGCTCGTCATTGCCTTCATCAATCCGCGCAAGACTCCCGGGCTGCTGCACACCAGCCACCCCTGGCTCCAGCTCGCGCGCGGCGCCTGCCTCATCGTCACGACCCTCTGCGTCTTCATTTCCCTGCGCTATCTTCCCCTGACCCAGCTCACCGCGATCGCCTTTGGCGCCCCGCTGCTCGTGGCCCTCCTTGCGGGCCCCGTCCTGGGCGAACGCATCGGACCGCGCCGCGTGATCGCCGTGCTCGCCGGCTTCGGCGGCGTGCTCACCGTCACACGTCCCTTCAACGGTAGCCTCCAGCCCGCCGCCTTCCTCGCCTTCGCCGGAGCCGTGTCCTCGGCCTTCTACTCCCTGGTCACGCGGCGCCTTGCCGGCAACGACAAGCCCGAGACCACCATGTTTTACACCAGCGCCGTCGGCACCGTGGTCGCCGTTCCCGCCCTGCCCTTCGTCTGGCACACCCCCGGCGATCCCTGGGTCTACGCCGTGCTCGGCCTGCTGGGAGTCTTCGGCGCCATCGGCCACTGGCTGCTGATCCTTGCCCACCGTCACACCCCCGCCTCCACCCTCGCCCCCTTCTTCTACACGCAGATCATCGGCGCGGGCATCTTCGGGGTGACGCTCTTCGGTGAGACACCCGACCGCTGGACCATCCTGGGCACCGCCATCGTCGTCGGCTCGGGCCTCTACCTGCTCTACCGCGAGCGCGTGCGGCGCAGCTATCCCAGCGCCGACCTGTCCGGCTGAGGGGCAGCGTGTTGCCAATCTTGCAGCGGAATCTTGCCTGAGGAGGCCCCCGCGGACAGCCTCCTGCGCATGCTTCGACTTCTGCTCTCCCTCCTGGCCGGTGCCGTCGTGCTCCAGGCCGCCCCCGCCTGGTTCAAGGATAAGTCACCCGCCCTGGAAACGGCCCTGGTCGGGAAACATGGCGAATCCCAGCGCCCCCGTATCCAGCGCGGCATTACACAGGTCGCCGAGCTCTGGCGCGACAGCGACGGCGACGCCGCAGCCTTCGCCGACTTCGTCACCGGGAATTTCGCCCCCGAGGGCCCCGTGCTCGACGCCCTCTTCACCCGCTTCCAGCGCCGCCTGGAGGTCATCGACGGCCACCTCGTCGAGCTGGGCTACGAGTTCCGCCTCCACACCGACCTCGACCGCGGCGAGACCCTCCCCTTCGACGAGACCTTCGCGGGCTACGCGCTCGGCGCCCACGTCAACGACGACCTCTTTGGCAACAAGCTCGCCTTTGTGGCGCTGCTGAACTTCCCCCTGACCACGCTTGACGAACGCCTAGGCGCCGGCACCCGCTGGACCAGGCGCCAGTGGGCCGAGGCCCGCCTCGCCTCACGCTTCGAACAGCGCGTGCCCGCCTCCGTCCTGCAGGAGATCTCCAAGGCCCTCAGCGACGCCGACCTCTACATCAACCAGTACAACATCTGGGCCCACCACCTCACCACGCCCGACGGCGGCCGACCCTTCGCCAAGGGCATGAAGCTCATCACGCACTGGAACCTGCGCGACGAGATCAAGGGCCTGTATTCAAAGGGCAGGGACGGCGTCGTGCGCCAGCGCATGATCCGCCGCGTGATGGAGCGCATCATCGACCAGACGATTCCCGCCTCGGTGATCAACAACCCCTCGGTCGACTGGGAGCCTTTTTCCAACCAGGTGGCCGCGGCCGCCTCCAAGGACTCGGACAGCCAGCCAGCGCCCACGGGCAAGCCCTCCGCGGAGCGCGAGCCCGACACCCGCTACGCCAACCTGCTCGCGATCTTCAGGGCACAGCGCGCCGCCGACCCCTTCTCGCCGAAGGCCCCCACCCATCTCAAGCGTCGCTTTGACGGGGATCGTCAGATGAGCGAGGCCCGTGTCGTCGGCATGCTCGAGGCCGTCCTGTCGGCACCAGAGCTGCGCAGCGTGGGCGCCCTGGTGCAGCAGCGCCTCGGCCGCCCCCTCGAGGCCTTCGACATCTGGTACAATGGCTTCCGCCCGCGCGGCGCCTATAGCGAGGAGGCCCTCGACGCCATGACCCGCAAGCGTTACCCGACGCCCGAGGCCTACCGTGCCGACATCCCCAACATCCTCGCCACGCTCGGCTTCAGGCCCGAGCGCAGCGCCTACCTCATGTCGATGATCGATGTCGAACCCTCGCGGGGCCCCGGCCATGCCATGGGCGGCGCCATGCGCGGCCAGCACGCCCGCCTGCGCACCCGCGTGGCCGCCGACGGCATGAACTACAAGGGCTTCAACATCGCGGTCCATGAGATGGGCCACAACATCGAGCAGACCTTCTCGCAGAACAACATCGACCACAGCCTGCTCGCCGGGGTGCCCAACACCGCCTTCACCGAGGCTCTCGCCATGCTCCTCCAGAGCCACGACATGGAGGTGCTCGGCCTGGCAAAGCCCGACGCGCAGGCACGCGCCGCGGCCACGATCGACCTCTACTGGCAGACCGCCGAGATCAGCGGCGTGGCCCTCGTCGACATCGGGGTCTGGCACTGGCTGTACGAACACCCGGAGGCCACCCCGGCCGAACTCAAGGCCGCCGTGCTCTCCATCTCCAAGGACGTCTGGAACCGCTTCTTCGCCCCCGTCTTCGGCATCCGCGACCAGACGCTGCTTGCGGTCTATTCGCACATGATCTTCGACGGCCTGTACCTGCCCGACTACCCCGTCGGACACCTCATCCAGTGCCAGCTGGAGGAACACTTTGCCAAGGTGTCCTCCGCCGGCGATGAGTTCGAGCGCATCACCAGCTTCGGCAACCTCCCGCCCGACCTCTGGATGAAAAACGCCACAGGCCAGGAGGTCGGCGCCGAGGCGCTCCTCGAGCAGACACGCGCCGCGCTCAAGGTCCTCAAGCCCTGAGTTCCCGCACCGGAACGCGGCCCCACTCCACCCAGTTCGCCTCACATCATGCTCGGACAGGAAATCCTGCAAAGCCTGCAGTCAGTGCCCGCCTCGCGGAACGCAGCCGCCATGCTGCGGCATTCGGAGCGGCACCCCATCACGGATTCGGCCAAGCCGATGAATGCCGAACTCACCGAAAACGGCATCAGCGAGGCCCGGGCCATGGGGACACGCATCACCGGCTTCGAGCACCTGCGCCTTTACCACAGCCCGGTGAAGCGCTGCCAGCAGACCGC
>JAHFTI010000174.1 GCA_023265535.1 Opitutaceae bacterium | reverse complement strand
CGCGCCCTGGCCTACAATCTCGAACGCCTGCGTTCGCTGCGCACCGAGGGGGGCGGACGCTATGAGCTCGTCGAGCTCCCCATGCCGGAGCCCTGCGTCACGGACGGGCAGCGCCTTCCCGCCTCCTACGCCAATTTCCTGATCCTCAACCGCGCCGTGCTGGTGCCTGTCTTCAGGCAGCCCAGGCGGGATGCTGAGGCCCTGGATATCCTGCGCGGCTGTTTCCCCGGGCGCGAGGTGGTGCCTGTCGACTGCCGTGACTGGGTGATCGGTCGCGGCACCCTGCATTGCATCTCGCAACAGCAGCCCGCGTGACACTAGGCTTCAGGGCGTACCCCAAGCGCCATGAATGCCGCTCCCTCCGCCACCAGTCCGCTCAGCACCGGAGAAAAAGTGTGCTGGATCCTGTCCATTGCAGGTTTTCTCGCCGCGATCCTGCCCTTCCTTGCCCCCGACACCTTCTCCTCCTGGGGCGGCGGACAATACGCGATGGTGATGATCGGGCTTCTCCTCGGCATCACCTCTTTCATTTCGAGCTTCCTCTTCCGCGGTCGCCGCCAGGTGCGGCAGGCACTGCTCGACGATGAACGCTTGCTTGCCCGCTGGAGGGTGGAGGATGCGGAATGGAGGGAATTCACCGAGGACGATTTCCTTGTGGAGCGCCAGATGAAGCGCGTTCTTTTCCGTGTCGTTGCGGGCATCGCCCTGCTTATTGGGCTGGTGTTCCTGGCACTCGATTTCGAGGGGGGCGGACCCAGGGTGATGGGTGTGATGCTCTTCCTGGTCCTGGCCTGCTGGGTGGCCATGACCCTGGGGACGCGCCTCCAGAAAAATGCGCGGCAACGCCATGCCGGCGAGGTCCATGTCAGCGAGGATGGCCTCATGCTCGGAGGCGAGCTTCACGTGTGGAACGGGTTCGGCGCGCGGCTCGAGAGTTGTGACTTTGTCGAGGGGCGCCTTCCCTGCATCGAGGTCGTCTATTCGACTCCCGCCAAGAACCAGCGCCAGGTCAACTCCGTGCGCGCGCCCGTGCCGGCCGCGCATCGCCCCGCGGCCGAGGCGGTTGTCGCACGGCTCAACACGCTTCTCGGAGCACGGCCGGAGTAGGGCGGCAGCCTGCCCGGTGCCCCCCCCACTGGCCTCCTCGCCCTTGGCAAGCCACAGCCTCCCGCAGGGGGAGGTGGCGCCCCCCCCCGCCCACGCCCCTGCGTATCCGATGACGCACTACAGCGGCATCAGCGGACCGAGGCCCAGCGTTTGGTGAATTCGCCCTGCAGCGTGGCGGCGTGGTCGATCACGTCCTCGATTCCGTAGCCGCCCGTCATGCGCATCAGCTGGCGCTCGCCGTGGATGGGGTCGATGCGACCCTCGCCGATGGCGTTGAGGAGGTCGCCGATCCTGCCCCAGCGGGAGCGCAGGTCGTCGAGGCGGTCCTTGCCGCCGGGGCCCTTGATGTGCCCGTGGTTCAGGCGGTCGATGAGCTTGGTGCGGATGTCCTTGCCCGCGCCGCGGGCCGCCTCCTGCAGGCGCGTGAGACGGTCGAGCGAGATCTTGTCGCTGCCGACCATGGTCTGCGCCTTGTAGCGCGTCACGTCACCAGCCTGGGTGGCCCACTGGCTTTTCACCTGGCTTTTGTTCGCGCGCAGCCAGGCGGTGTCCTTGAACGCCTCGCCGGTGCCGCTGAAGGTGAACTCCTCGAAGGCGTCGTGCGCCCTGATGCCCGCCGTCTCGTCGAGGGCCCTGCGCCAGGCGCTTGAGGCCTCGCGATGGTAGTCGTGGATGGTCTCCCTGCTGCCGTTTTTGAGGAACTGCTGGCCGGGTGACTCCACCAGCATGATGTCGAAGTCCATGTTGACCGAGCCGGCGCTGGAGGCGTTGCGGATGGGCCGGATGCGTTGCGGGCTCCAGCCACGTTCGCTCATCAGTGTATGGAAGCGCTGCTCGGTGAGGTTGTGGAGTTCGTCGATCTGGCGGATGAAGGCCTGCTGGGTCGCCCTGGGGGCGGAGTATTTCAGCACGCTCTTGGCATGGTAGTCGTTTTGCACCGCAGCGGTCCTTCGCTGCAGCTCCCGCTCCAGCGAACGCAGCTCCGGGATGGGGCGCCCTGCGTTGCGTGCCTCCACGATCCTGGCCTGCGTTTCCGCGAAGGAGTCTGCGAGGGCCTTGCCCCGTGCACGGGCCGCATTGTAGGCCGCCAGTTCGGCGGCGTCGCGCGGCACAAGTCCGGCGGCCTGCACCCTGGCTGCCTGTCCCGTGGTCGCAGTGCGGCTCACCCCTCCAGCCGCGGCTTTTGTGCCGGCGGTGGGCTTGGCGCCGGCCTGGTTGAGACGGGCGAGCACATAGTTGGTCGCGGCCGCCTTGGCCGCACCCCAGGCACCTCCCTCGGGGTAGGCCTTCATTGCCTCGTAGGCGGCCGAAAGGGGCGCTGAGTAGGTCTGCAGGATCTGCGAGACGGCCTCCTCCGGATTGCCCGTCGAGACCGCCGTGGTCACGCCGTAGCGCAGCGCGAACTGGGCCGAGGAGGCTCCACCCATCGTGCCCACCATCACCCCCAGGTCGGCGACGGTCTTCACGCGCTCGGCACGGGTCAGGTAGTCGTCGTAGCGGATTGCGTCCTCGGTGTGCCTGGCCTGCTGGCCCGACCAATAGCCGTCCACCTGCTTGTGCAGGGCCTCGGCGATCTGCTGCATGCGCTCGCTGTCCATGCGCCCCCTGACCTCGGGGGTCATCTGGCGCTCCACAAAGGCGCGCATCGACGCCTGCTGGTCCTTGGGGAGCAGGGCGATCAGGCGCGGGATGCCCGCCTGCAGGCGCAGGAAGCGCGTGGAATTGGTCTGCTCATCCTTGAGGGTTTCCTGGAAACGGCTCTTGGCGTAGTCATCGAAGGGGGATCGGCTGTGCCTGGGCATGCCGCTCTCGATGCTGCTGATCAGGTCCTGCTCGGCGACGAGATCACTGCGTCCGTTGAGGATGCGCCATTCCAGGGCGGCGCGGGTCTTGTCGTCGCGTGCCAGCGCGAGCTCGCGCTCGTCGGCCGCGATGTGGGCCTCGATGATGCGGATGTTGTTGCGATGGGTCTCCACGGCGCGGGCCTTGTCCTGGGGCAACTCGCCGTTGGCGAAGGGGGAGCCGCCTGCGACCGCTGTCGCGGCCGGCGGAGCCAGGGTTGCCGGGGCTTTGCCCGGGATAGGTGTCTCATCATCGATGCACCAGTCGGGATTGTTCGGATCGGGGGTGGCGGGACTGCGCGTGTACACCTTCCTCAGAGGGTTGTAGACCAGCACAAAGGCGGTGGGTCTGTTGGTCTTCGGGTCGATGATCCTGTGGTCCCTGATGCGGATGATCGTCCCGCGGAACTCGCCCTCGGTGATGGTGGTGCGGGTGTTGTCCAGCCCCTCCGAGGGGATATGGACCGGGCGCTGGGCCTGTCCGGCAAGTGAGACGGTCTTTGGGTCGCGCACGATGGTCTCATCACCGAAGGGACCGCCCTGTCCGTTGCTGACATGGGAGCCGGCTCCTGCGGCCTCCGTCTCCGTGCCAGGCTGAACCTGCAGGCTCGCGATCACGGTTGCGGAATACTCCTTCCTGAGTCTTCCCCAGGCCGCGATGGGATTCTCCAGGGGGGCGGCTTCCGTCATCTGCCTGGCCACCTCGCGCAGGCCGTTGTCTGCCGCCTGCGCCGTCTCCAGGTGCGCCCTGCAGATGGCGAGCGCCTCCTGCGGGGACTTCTCGTCGCCCGCCTGCGCCGCAGCCACGGCCTCATCCCACGCGTCGTTCACGCGCCTGAGCGCCAGACCCTCGGTCTCGCGCAGCGCCATGGCCCTCGCGAGGTGGCGCACCTTCTTGGCTCCTGCCTGCGCCTGCTCCGGGGGAAAATCGGCACCCTCCCTCGGTCTTGCCCCCAGCGCCTCAAGGCCGGCCCTCAGGGTCGGCGCCAGGGCGTCGTCGCGCGACACCGCGAGCGCGCCCAGGTCCAGCCCGTTGTCCCCCTTCAGCGACCAGGCGGGCGTGGCCAGGACGGTGCCCGCCCCGGGAAGGGCCTCCTCTGCGGACTTGTCCTCCTCCGCGGCTCCCGCCTCGGCGTCCTGTTTCCTCTCCGGCAGGGGGCCGGTCGCCTCGAACACCTCCACCTCGGCAATCGTGAGGTAGTCTGTATGATCAAATTGGATACGCACATGGCGTCCCCGGGCACCGACGGGCAGCTCCACGAACTCGCCGACCACGCCCGGGAAGGGCAGGGACCACACGCCGGGGGCCGCCAGACTTTGCGCGAGCGGGCCGCGGGGCAGGGGCTTCTCGGACACGATCACGTGGAAGCCCCCCAGGCGGCGCACCTGCATGTCGGTGCGGTTCCAGATGCGGACCTTCCCGATGGGGTGCACCTCACCCAGGTCCACCTGCCACCAGGCGTCGCTGTCGGATTCGGTGTGGGTGACCGAGTTGTTGTAATAGTTGCCATCGTGGCTCCCGTCCACGGCGCGGCGCGCCTCGCCCCCGTAGCCTGTGCTCGACTGTTCCGCCTTTGCGTTGAGTGCGAGATTCCTGGAGCCCCGCCGCGCCTCGTCCTTCCTGACGGCGGGCTTGGCGGCGTTGTCCCCGGCCGCGGCGGGCCTTGGTGCGATCGCCGGGCCCTGCAGCACCTCCACCTCGGCGAGGGAGAGGTAGTCCAGGTGGTCGAATTGGATCCGCACGTAGCGGCCCCGTGCGCCGACGGGAAACTCCGCGCAGGGGCCGGTCTGCCCCGTGCAATGCGCCGACCACACGCCCGGTTCCTGCGCCGCGGCGGCGGGCTCGCGTGCCTGTATCGGGTTTTCTGCTACAAGGATGTGGAAGCCCTGCAGGCGCTCGGGCGCCGAGTCGGTGCGGTTCCAGAGGCGGATGCGGCCGATGTCCTGGATCGCCCCCAGGTCCACCTGCCACCAGGCGTACATGCGGTTGTCCGTCGAGGCCACCGATCCGTGCGCGAGGTTGCCGTCGGTCTTGCCGTCGATCGCCAGGTCGGCGCTGGCCTCGTTGTACTGGCCCGTCTGCGACGCCGTTCCCCGCAGGGCCAGGTTGACCTCTCCCGCCTTCCTGTTGGGCGCGGCTGGCTGCAGTTCGACGCCGTGAACGGCGTCCGCAAGGATCAGGATGAGGAAAAGGACGCAGGCGTGTCGTGAGCTGGGCATGGCGGGGCAGGCGGGGCGGGAGGGGCGGGACGACGGGGGGGCTCCCCCATGTCTGCCCACGGGTGGGGCGGCGCGCAAAAGCATTTGCACTGCGCGTATTGCGGCAGCATCAGCGCTGCTTATCCGGGAAGTCCGTCATCCCGGGGGGCCTGAATCCACCCCCCAACGCCCTGGGGCCGGGGCCGTGGCCCCGAGTGCGACCCCCTCCTGAGGTTGCGTCAGGATGCCCACACCCCCTGCGCCCCCTTCCGGGGGGGCTACTGCGGGTGGCTGTCGCCACCCGCAAAAACAAAAGGGGCCGGACCCGAAGGCCCGGCCCCGAAAGGGTGCTCCTGTATCAGGAATCCAATTACAGCGTGCCGGCGTAGACGGCGGAGGCGCCGAGCTCTTCCTCGATGCGGAGGAGCTGGTTGTACTTCGCGATACGGTCGGTGCGGCTGGCGGAACCGGTCTTGATCTGGCCGGCGTTGGTCGCGACGGCGAGGTCGGCGATCGTGGCGTCCTCGGTCTCGCCCGAGCGGTGCGAGATGATGGCGGTGTAGCCATTCTTGTGGGCGAGCTCGACGGCGTCGAGGGTCTCGGTCAGGGAGCCGATCTGGTTGACCTTCACGAGGATCGAGTTGGCGGTCTGCGTCTCGATGCCCTTGCGCAGGAAGTCGACGTTGGTGACGAACAGATCGTCGCCGACGAGCTGCACGCGGTCGCCGATGGCGTCGGTGAGCTTCTTCCAGGTGGTCCAGTCATTCTCGGCGCAGCCGTCCTCGATCGAGACGATCGGGTACTTGGCGACCAGCTCCTTGTAGAATTGGACGAACTCATCGCCGGAGAACTTCTGGCCGGAGCTCTTCTTGAAGACGTAGTTGCCGGACTTGGCGTCGTAGAACTCGGAGGAGGCGACGTCGAGGGCCAGGAAGATGTCCTTGCCGAGCTTGTAGCCGGCGGCCTTGACGGCCTCGGCGATGACGTCGAGCGCCTCGTTGGTGGAGGCGAGGTTGGGGGCGAAGCCGCCCTCGTCACCCACGGAGGTGGCGAGACCCTTGGACTTCAGGACCTTCTTGAGAGCGTGGAAGGTCTCGGCGCCGGCGCGCAGGGCGTCGGAGAAGGTGTTGAAGTTCTTCGGGACAATCATGAACTCCTGGAAATCGATGGGGGCGTCAGAGTGGGCGCCGCCGTTCATGATGTTCATGAGCGGAACGGGGAGCACCTTGGCGTTCGGGCCGCCGATGTACTTGTAGAGGGGCTGGTTCAGCGCGGCGGCGGCGGCCTTCGCGGTGGCCATCGAGACGCCGAGGATGGCGTTCGCGCCGAGCTTCGACTTGGTCGAGGTGCCGTCGAGCTCGATCATGAGGCGATCGATCTGGACCTGGTTGGTGGCATCGAGACCCAGCAGGGCGGGGGAGATGACGTTCTTGACGTTGCCCACGGCGGCGAGGACGCCCTTGCCGAGGTAGCGCTTCTTGGCGTCGATGCCCTTGGGCAGCGACTTGGCCGGAGCGGAGCTGTCGCGCAGCTCGTGAGCCTCGTGCTCGCCGGTGCTGGCGCCGGAGGGAACAGCGGCGCGGCCCAGGGAGCCGTTTGCCAGCTTCACGTCGACTTCAACAGTCGGATTGCCACGGGAGTCGATGATCTCACGGGCGGTGATCGCGGTGATGGTAGTGTTCATGGGAAAAAATAGGATGGCTGTTGTTGGTGCGTACCAGCTGCGCAGTGAAAACAGTTCCTGCGCCGAGTGAAAGACGAAAGAGTGCGCAAACTTTGGCCAAGCCTGCGCAGACACCCACACCCCTCAGGCGAAGGGGGGCCGGCTCAGGCCCGACTTTTCTAGGAAGCTGCGCAGCCGCGACGGTTTGGGGCGAAGCTCCACGGGAATGTGGCTCAGGTAGCCGCTGGCAATGGCGAGCGCACCGACCGTCAGGCCGTGGTTGTTGCGCGTCATGAGGGCGTCCATCGTCAGCAGCTCGGTGGGGACCTGACACAGGTACCCGCCCGCCGCCGCCGCGTGCAGGGGGGTGTCGCCATTGTCGTTGGCGACCGTGAGCATCGCCTTCGTGAGTTGCCCCTCGGGGATCACGTCGAGCTGGCCCGACTCGGCCGCCGCATGAAGCGTGGTGAAGCCGCTGCGGCTGCGCGCAAGCAGGGTCTCCTCGACCAGGTGTTGCCATGGAATCTGCCAGAGGTGGCCGGCGATGGCTGCTGCGTGGATGACCGTGTCCCCCGAATGGGTCGTCTCCATCAGGGCCTCCCGCGTGATCTCCTCGTGCGGGAGCTGGTCCAGGTGGCCGTTGAGTGCCGCGACATGGAAGACAGATTCGCCGCTGATGTTGCGCAGGTGCAGGGCGGAGCGGTCGATCATGCGCCTGGGCAGGTCCTTGAAGCGGCCGTTCTCGGCGGCATCATGCAGGAGTGTGTTGCCCAGGTCGTTGCGCAGGTGGCAGAGGTCGGGGGTGAGGAATTCCCTTGGAAGCTGCTCGATCGACCCATGGGCGGCCGCCAGGTGGAAAACCGTGTAGCCCGCATTGCTGCGTTCCAGCAGGAAGTCCCGCGTCAGGAAGCCCTCCGGCAGCTGGTCCAGATGGCCGCCGATCGCCGCCATGTGCACTGGCGTGTACCCCGCATCGTTGCGCACGCTCATCAGGGCGCTGGTCACCACCCCGGGGGGCAGGTCCTCGAGCCCACCGTAGCGCGCCGCCTGATGGATGGGGGTATGGCCGGAGGCGTTGGGGGCGCTCAGGTTTTCGTGCGTGAGAAGCTCCCTCGGGACCGTTGAGAGGATTCCCGCCCTGGCTGCGGTATGCAGGTCTGTGCTCGCCATGCGTTGTCGCGCAAAGCCATCGCAGTCGCCCTTTTCAGGCAATT
>JAHFTI010000173.1:1142-8024 GCA_023265535.1 Opitutaceae bacterium | reverse complement strand
AGCATGTCCTTCAGGGTGTTTCTCAGGTCGGGTTCGTCTTCAATGATCAGGATTTTCATGGCGGGCTGTTTCGGGGTCGCTGTCGGTGTGTGTGAGGCGTGGAAATCGCTACGCGCTGCAGGGTGGAACCTCACGTGGCGGGGTGGGTGGGTGGCGGGAGCGGAAAATGGAGGGTGAAACGGGCGCCGCCCCGGGCGGGGGACTCCACCTGGATGCGTGCCCCCAGCAGTTCACCCATGCGCTTGACGATGTTGAGCCCCAGGCCGGTTCCGCGGATTTCCCCCACGTTGGAGCCGCGCTCGAAGGGTTCGAAGATGCGTGCATGCTCGGCGGGAGGCACTCCAATGCCCTGATCGGAGACGCAGACGCTGAAGCCGTGTTCGCCTCCCGCGAGGGCAAGGGTGACGGGGGTGCCTGCCGGGGAGTAACGCGCGGCATTGGTCAGGAGGTTGCTCACGCAATGACGGAGTACGTGTGTGTCGGTCCGCACCTTCAGCCCCCCCGTGGAATCCTCGAGGACGAAGGGGTGGGCGCCGCGGTCCCCGGCGCGGATCTCGTCGAGCAGGTCAACCATGAAGGTTCCCAGGTCCAGGTCGGCGAGGTGGACCTTAATCCGGCCTGACTCGACACGATTCACGCTCAGCAGGTCGTCCAGCATTGCGTTCATGCGGCCGAGGGATCCCCCGATTCGCCCGATGAGTTCCGCCCTCTTGGAGGGCTGCAGGCGATCCATGTGATTGAGGAGCAGGTCCACGGAGCCCAGTGCGGCGGCCATGGGGGTTCGAAACTCGTGCGAGGTCACCGAGATGAAGCGCCCCTTCATTGCGGAAATTTCCCGTTCCTTGCGCAGCGTGTTCTCCATCTCCTGCTCGAGGCGCTTGCGGTCGGTGATGTCCCGCACAAAGAGCACGAAGTCGGTGGTGCCAACGGGGGCGGCGCGCAGCTCAATGCTCAGGGGGCCCGTCTCCAGGGTCAGCTCCGCCTCCTGGGCGACCGTGGTGTTCTGCTCCAGTGCGCGCTTGCCGACTTCCATGCCTGGCAGGAAGAGCATGGAGCGGCCGAAGCCCTGGGGATCCCCGGTGATGGAGGCGCCGAGAGCGGCCAGCTCCGAATTCCCGTGTGCCTGCTGGCAGTGCAGCAGGGTGCCGTCTTTGCGCATGCGCAGCACCATGTCGGGGATGGACTGGAGCAGGGCCTGCACTTCCCGGTTGCGCACGGCCAGCTCCTCGGTCCTGAGTGCCACCTTCTTTTCCAATTCCGTGTTGAAGCTCTGGAGGGTCTGGTGTGCCGCCACTTCCTGGGAGATGTCCTGGAGGACGCCGATGCAGGAGCAGGGCTGCCCTTCCTGGCTGAATTCCGCGGTGAGCGTGAGGCTGCCCCAGAAGGCCGACCCCTCGCGGTCCACGCAGCGCAATTCCATCGTGAGCGTGCGCTGGGAGCGTTCGCGCAGGCGCTTGAGCAGGCTCTCCAGGAGCCCGTGAAAATCCGCCTGGATCAGCTCGCGCAGCCTGAGCTCGCGCAATTCGGAGGGGGCGCAGGACAGCATGACAGCCAGGCGCCGGTTGCCCCTGCGAATCTCCCCTTGAAGCGACATCTCGAACATTCCGACGTCCGCGTTCTCAAAGAGCGCGCGGGCGCGCTCCTCGCTCTGGCGCAGTTCCTCGAAGGTGATGCGCAGGCCAAGTCCCGTGCCGATGGTGCGTGCGATGCCCTCCACGAGGGCCTGCTGCTGTTGCCGACTCGCGGGGTCCGCGACGGCGAGGTGGGGTTTCACATAGCCGATCGTCACTCGTCCGGCGATCTGCTGGCGGACCACGATGTCGGCGCTGAGTTGCTCCGAAAGGGAGCCTGGCACCCCCGCCGCATGTGACTTGCCGTTGTAGTCGATGATCGCCTGGCCGTCCTCCGGGAATTGCAGCGCCGGCAGCAGGTATTGCACCGCCTCCGCGACCAGCTCGTCGGGCTGGCGCTCCTGCCGCTCAAAGACGAGCGAGACCTCGTGCCAGGCCTTCAGTCCGCGCAGCAGGTCCTGGAGCTCCAGTTCCATGCGCTTCCGCTGGGTGATGTCACGGCTCACCCCAAGGATCTGCGTGAGCTGTCCCTGGGGGGTGAGCAGGAGCGTGGTCACCACTTCCGTGAGGACGGTGCCGCCATTCTTGCAGGTTTGCTCCACCTCGGTGACGGTATGACGTGCCGCGTCATCGCCCGAACTGAGCGCGGCGAGACTCTCTGCAATCTGAAGCGAAACCTTTTCCATCGCCGCCGGGCTCATGACCTCCTGCATGGTCTGACCGAGCACCTCCTCGGGAGTGTAACCACGGAGCTTGTGGACGGAGGGGCTGACGTAGGTGAAGCACCCCGCCACCATGTCGAAGAGCCAGATCACATCACTCGTGTTTTCAGCGATGAGGCGGTAGCGTCCCTCGCTTTCGCTCAGGTTGCTCTGCATCACCCTGCCTTCGGTGACGTCGATCCAATAGCCGACCATTTCCATGGGCCGTCCGCTGTTGTCGCGGGTGAGGCGGGCGACGTCGTGCATCCAGCGGTAGGAGCCGTTCCTGTGTCTGAAGCGGTATTCGCGCGTCACCGTGCTCCTGGAATCCAGTTCACCCAGGGCCTCCTGTGCCCTGTCCCTGTCCTCCGGGTGAAGATTCTCGATCCAAAAGCCCGGGTCCTCCAGGAAGGACTGCGGTTCATAACCCAGGACCTCCCTGACGTTTTCGCTGATGAAGGTCGTGTTGTACTCCCCGCCTGCCTGCGTGGAATAGATGATTGCAGGGGTGGCGGTGAGGAGAAACGCGAGTCGTTCCTGGCTGCTGCGCAGGGCCCCTTCCATTTCCCGACGGCGGTTCTCGCCCGCAACCACCTCCAGGGCGAAGGACACGTTTCCGGCAGCCTCCTCCAGCAGTGCAATCTCGCGGCTGCCAAAAAAGTGAGCCTCGGTGGCGTAGACCATGAGCAACCCCACCGTCATGCCTTCCTGCCTCAAGGGAAGGCTGATGGAGGCCTGGAAGCCGCAGCGTTTCGCCTGCTCGCGCCAGGGCACAGTGTGCGGGTCGCTGAAGAAGTCGTTGCAGACATAGGTCCTGCCAGTGGTGAAGGTGATGCCGCTGGGCCCGCGGGCCTCGGGGTCTGCCGGGTTGGCGGGGATGCGGATGTCCGGCACGTAGTTGTGCTCGTCGCCTGCACAGGCTATGGGTTCCAGCATCTTCGTGCCCGCGTTTGGCCAGCCCACCCAGGCGATCCTGAAGCGCCCGTATTCGACCAGCACCCTGCAGATTTCGTTGAGCAGGTTGGTGCGGGACTTGGCGTGGATGATCACCTTGTTCAGCTCGCTCATCAGGTGATACATCCGGGTGAGACGCTCGATTTCTCTCTCGTGGGCCTTTCGCTGCGTGATGTCCCGGATGATTGAAAGGATGTGTTTGCGCCCGTCGACCAGCACGCGGCGTGTGCTGACTTCGACCGGGAACACCCTGCCTTCGCGCGTTCGGTGCAGGCTTTCAAAGACCTTGCCCTTCTCGTCGATGGTGTCGACGAAGTGGGGGGGCAATGTGTTGGCAGGGCTCTGTTCCCGAATGTCGAAGACCGTGAGCCTCTTGAGCTCCTCCACGCTCCAGCCATAAACCATGGACGCCTTCTCGTTGGCCTCGATGATGTGCAGGTTCTCGTCGAGATGCAGGACGATGTCGTTGGCATTTCGCATCACGTGGCCCAGCCTCTCCACGGCAGCCAGCCGGTCCTGCTCGACCCAGTCCTGACGCTCCTTGATGTCCCGCAGGTGCTGGCGCCAGAGGCGCCCAAGCACGAGGCCGATGAGGACCATGAGAACGGCGAAGGCGATGGCCACGCGCAGGGCCTCCTCGCGGACGAGCTGGTAGGCTTCCTCGTGTGGCAGGAGGGTGAGCATCACCCAGGGGCCATTCCCGAGCCTTTCAGCGACAGCCAGCACGGGCAGTCCCGCCTGGGTGTGCCCTTCGCGGAGGGAGAAGCTCCCTTCGATGGCGGCCTGCCATTCGATGCTGTTCAGCGGGGGGGCGGACAATCGGGGCGCCCTTTCAGCCGCCATCCTTGCCTTGCCACCATCCATGACAAACAACTGGCGGCCTTCGCTCTTCACCAGGAGCGACGCAGGCCCTGTGGCGGCGCCAGGATTGGACAGCAGGCCCTGCAGGAGCCTTTGGGCGTCGGCCTTCAGGTCAACAGCCCCGGCGAAACGTCGTTCCCGACCCTGGAAGAGCGGGACGAGGAGGTTGAAGACGGGTTTGCCGCTTTCCTCGACCTCGACGCGTCCAATCCTCGGCTCCCGTGCCTGATCCAGTCCCTGCATGAGTGCCAGGACGCCGGGAGGAGGGCTGCCTATGCCCGCAAGCTCAGGCCAGTCTGCCTGGCGCCTGAGGCTGGCATCATAGAGTGTGACCTGGCTGTATCCATAGCGTTTCCGGTACTCGTCGAAGAAGCTGCGGAGCTGCTCGAAACGGAGAGTGCGCTCGGGTTCAGGGGCATCCTGGGGCAGGTTCTCCGCGAGGAAGGGGGCTTTCATCAGCGTTGCGGCATCTGCTTCGCGTTCCCGTTTCCAAGTCCCGAGCTGGGTGAGTTTGAGTTGGGTGATCGTGGTGAGGTTGCGGCCCAGGTCGTGGCGGGCTTGGTGCACGTGAAGCTTGATGTAGGAATAGGCGCCGAGTATGAGCAGGGCGTTCACCCCGAAAAAGACCAGGAGCAGCGCCTGCTGCTTGCGTCGGGCCTCGGCCGGGGAGGCCTCCAGCGGCCCCGTCTCCTCCCCGAGGAAAAAGTGATGGGCGAAGCGCCTCAGGCCCGAGGCGCTGGCGAGGCTGAAGTTGAGGATGCACAGGGAAAGGAACTCACTCACGCCGGGAGTTTCGCCGCTTCCTGAAGCCCATAGGGGGACCCCCGACTGAAGGCCCAGGGCGAGTCCTCCAAAGCCCATGGAGAGGAGGACGGAGGTGAAAAGGAGGATGAGGCGAAGGTGCCTGTGTCGGTCCCAGCCCATGATGAGGCAAAGGAGAAGCCAGGCACTCAGTGCCAGCAGTCCGGTGAGCCAGGGTGCGCCTGAAAGGTGGACGAGGACCTGTTGGATGCCGGAGTGCGGTTGTGCGGAAAATGCCCCCGGCACGCCCTGCCCCAGGCATTGCACGAGGCTGCCTAAACCTGCCAGGATCGAAAGCAGGAGAGCCACCCAGCGGCCGCGGGAGTTTCCTGTGAGAAGCTGGAGGGCCAGGATGGCCAGCCCCAGGAGCAGAACGGGAAGCGCGACGCCTGGTTTGGCCTTCAGGTCATTCAGCCCTTGGGCGATGGGGGAGGAAGCCGAGAACAGAGGCGCAAGCGAGCCCAGCAGCGCGATGAGGAGGGCTCCCGTGGCGGACGCACACGTGACAATCTTTTCGTTCCTTGTCGCAGGCGGCGGGACCCTGGGAGGCAGGTTTAGGGCGATCATGGAGAGCGCTGCGTGTGCACCAAGATTGCGTTTGCCCCTCGGGAAGCACAACGAGTTTCACCGTGCGCGCAGGGGGTAATACCTCTACCGGCGGGCGAATGCGGAGGCGGTATCTACGCTTGGCTCAAGAAAGTCGCAAAGTGGGGTGTCTTCTGTGCCGTTTGCAGGGCACTGCAGGGTGCGCCGGTGCGTGTGGCGGAGCCATGCAGCGCTCACGCTCCCTCCCATGTTCTCCCTGCTGAAGCCGCCCCCGCTGAACCATGAAGTGCGCTCCATCGAGGCACGCAAGTTCTGGGCCGTGCTCACGGGGACCGTGGTTTCGCTCAATGTCTGCATCCCGCTGCTGATGCTCCTGACACAGGGCCTGGTGCTCCGTTATCTCATCATCCTGGTGCTGTTGAATCTGCTGGGGCTGGGAGGGCTTCTGCTCATGAGGAGCGGACGCATCCGCCTGGCGTCCTGGCTGATGATCTTCCTCTACCAGGGACTTCAGTTTTACGCAGTGTGGAACCACGGCGGGACGAGTGCTTCCGGGATGACGCTTTCCCTGATCTTTGTGGTGCTGGCGGGCATCCTGCTCGGAGCCTGGGCGGCCCTTTGGGTGGGTCTTTCCTCCATTGTCCTGACCGGCATCATCGCCTGGGCGGAGCTGCAGGGCATGCTTCCCGACAACTCCATGAACATCCAGCCCCAGACCAGGTGGATGGCGCAGGCCTTTTACGTGGGAATCCTGGTGGTCATCCAATTCGTGCTCGCCTGGATCCTTCGGCGCAATGAGGCGGAGCTGGCACGGAGCAGGCAGGCCCGGGAGGCGGCGGAACAGTCCCTGAGGGAGCACCAGGCCATCCATCACCAGATGTACGAGACCACCATGGACGCCTATGTGCGCTTCGACATGGGCGGCAGGGTGCTTGAGTTCAACGAGGTGTTTCGGCGCATGCTGGGTTTTGGAAGGGAGGAGCTCAGGCTGCTCACGCATGCCGAGCTGACTCCCCCCCAGTGGCATGCCAAGGACAGGGCCTTCGTGCGCGAGCAGGTGCTGGCGCGCGGCTACTCGGACATCTACCAGAAGGAGTTCAGCCGCAAGGATGGCAGCGTGGTGGCTGTCGAACTTCGCCTCTCCCTGCTGCGCGGGGAGGGCGGGGTGCCCTCCTGCACCTGGGCCTTCGTGCGGGACATCTCGGAACGCAAGCACGTGGAAAGCAGGCTGCGCGAAAGCGAGGAGAAGTTCTCCAAGGCCTTCAGGTATGCGCCCGTCCTGGTGAGCATCACCACCCTGGAGGAGGGCGTGTTCCTCGACGTGAATGATTTTTTCCTGTCGCTCACGGGCTACCAGCGGGAGGAGCTGATCGGGCGGCGTTCCACGGAGGTGGGCTGGCTGGCGGCCGAGGATCGCGAGCGCCTGCTGAAACACCTCCGGGAGGAAG
>JAHFTI010000173.1:0-1132 GCA_023265535.1 Opitutaceae bacterium | reverse complement strand
CGGCCACAGCTGTCTGCTCTGTGACACGATCGACATGACTGAACGCAAGCAGCTGGAGGAGCAGTGCCGGCAGTCGCAGAAGATGGATGCCGTCGGCCAGCTCGCCGGCGGCGTGGCGCATGATTTCAACAACATCCTCACCGCATCGATGATGCAGCTGTCGCTCCTGTTGAGCGAGCCGGACCTGCTGCCCGGGATGAAGGGTGGACTGGAGAACCTGCGCACGCTCAATTCACGCGCCTCCCGCCTCACGCGACAACTGCTCACCTTCAGCCGTCGGCAGCCGGTGCGCATGGGTGAGCTCGACGTGAGGGAGCTCCTCAGGAATCTCACAACGATGCTGGGGCACCTCATCGGCGAGGACATCCACATCGAGGAGCGCTTTGGCACGGGCGCCCATTGGGTCAAGGCCGATGCGGGCATGCTGGAGCAGCTGGTGACCAACCTGGTGGTCAATGCGCGCGATGCCATGCAGCCCCTGGGGGGAGTCATCCGCCTTGGATTGGAGACCCTGGAGCTGGCTCCGGGCGAGCCGCTTCCGAGCATCAAGGCTCGCCCCGGCACCTTTGTCCGGCTTTCCGTGCGCGACACCGGCTGCGGCATGAGCGAGGCGGTGCAGCGGAAGCTGTTTGAGCCCTTCTTCACGACCAAGGAGGTCGGCAAGGGCACGGGACTCGGCCTGGCGACGGTTTTTGGCATCGTGCAGCAGCACGGCGGTTGGATCGATGTCCGCAGCGAGCCGGGCAGGGGCAGCGAGTTTCAGGTGTGGCTGCCCCGGATCGTCCCCAGCGGGCTGGGCGGGGACCAGGCGGGGCATGTCCCCCTGCAGCGCGGACACGAGACCCTGCTTGTGGTGGAGGACGATCCCCTGGTGCGTGCCGCGACCGTTGCAGGCCTGCGTTCCTGCGGGTATGAGATCCTCACGGCCGCCAACGGCCCCGAGGCCCTGCTGGCCTGGGGGCGCGCGAAGGATCGCATCGCGCTGCTCCTGACGGACGTGGTGATGCCGGAGGGGATAAACGGGATCGAGCTGGCCCTTCACCTGCGCGGGGAGACGCCGGGGCTCAAGGTGATCTTCGTGAGCGGCTACAGCAGGGAGTTCAACGAGCTGGGATGCAACCGGGTGAGTGAC
>JAHFTI010000172.1 GCA_023265535.1 Opitutaceae bacterium | reverse complement strand
TTTCTCGGTCTTTCCGCACTTCAGCTTGAGCTGGGCGGGCTTTGTGGCCCGGACCTCGGCCTGGACCTTCCAGCTGCGTGCGGCGGGAGTCTTGAGCTGGTACTCGACGCGCCAGTCGTCGTGGCTCCAGCGCGCGAGGAAAGCGGTGTTGCCCGAACCCTCGACGGGGAGGTTGCCGGCGAGGCTGCCGTGGGTGTCGGCGTCAAGCGCATGCAGCGTGAAGCTGCCGTCGGCGTCGGGCACCGAGTAGGGGCGCTGGGTGATGCCGAGGGGCGTGTTGAAGGTGAGCTTGACGATGCTCACATCGGCGTCGGTTGCAGCGTCGGGCAGCCTGACCACAAGGCCGTCGGCTGAAGGCTTGGCGGAGGCGCGCTTGCCTGTGGCCAGGACTAGGGCGGAGGTGGGCGTGGCCTGCAAGGTGGGGAGCAGGAGCTTTCCATCCGCGGGCCAATCCCAGACGTGCAGGAAGAGCGTGGTGGTGCCGTCGGCGTTGGCCTTCTGGGTGATGCGACCCCAGGGGAGGCGGCGAGGGAAGGGGCTGGTGGTGGTGGCGTAGATCGCCTCGGAATTGGCGCGCATCCAACGGCCGAGGTCCTTGAGGACCTTCACGCTGGCATCGGGAATGCGGCCGGTCGAGTCGGGGCCGATGTTGAGCAGGAAGTTGCCGCCCTTGGAGGAGATGTCGGAGAGGTTGCGGATGATGGTGCGGGAGGACTTCCACTGCTGGTCGTTTTTCTTGAAGCCCCAGGTCTCGTTCATGGTCATGCAGACCTCGAACATCGCGCCGGGGAAGCCGCGCGGGGGGATGTGTTGCTCGGGCGTCTTGGTGTCGCCCTCGAAACCGCCGCCGAGCCGGTTGTTGGTGATGATATTGGGTTGGAGTGCGAGCAGGTCGTGGAGAGGCTGGGCGCGCTCCTTGGTCATGTGCATCGGGGTGTCCCACCAGAGGATGTCGGGTTGGTAGCGGGTGAGGATCTCACGGGTTTGGGGCACGGCGATGTCGCGGAGATAAGCGTCGTAGTCTCCCGCTTGTGCAGGGTCCCAGCCAGGTTCGCCGAGCTTCTTGCCGTGCATGGCGCCGCCGCGATGGGTCCAGTCCTGGGACTGGGAGTAGTAGAGGCCGAATTTCATCCCCCGGGCACGGACCGCGGTGGCGAGCGGTGAGAGCAGGTCGTCCGGAGCCGGGCAGTCGCCGGCGACGTCCCAATCGGAAATCGCAGAGTCGTAGAGGGAGAAGCCGTCATGGTGTTTCGCGGTGATGACCATGTAGCGTGCGCCGCTTTCCCTGATGAGATCTGCCCAAGCCACAGGGTCGTAGGCGGAGGCGGTGAACTCCCTCGCGAAGGCGCGGTAGTCGGCCACGGGAATCTGCGCCTGTTTCATGATCCACTCACCAATCCAGCCGATGGGCTTTCCCTTGTATTCTCCGGCAGGAACGGAATACACCCCCCAATGGATGAAGATGCCCAGGCGGGCCTCGCGAAACCAGCGGGTGCGGCTTGCCTCTGCTTGGGCGGGCGCTGTGGGGGTGGGCTGTTCGGAGGCGCTGGCGCCCGTGGGGATGCAGGCGAAGGACAGGGCGGCGATCGATAGGAGTTGGAGTGAACGTCTCATGGGTGGGGCTTTTAGGGGAGCTGGTGCTGAATTCAAGTCGGCCCGCGTTGAGTCCGTTCACCAAGGGCGGCGGGATCCAGGCTGCTCCTGCGCAGTCGCCAGGCGCTTGGCGAGTGCTTGTGGGTGGTCCTGAAGCTTGCGGAGAAGTGGAAGGCCGAGGAGAATCCGAGGATCTCGGCGATTTCCTTGACTGAGAGATCGGTGTTGTCGAGAAGGTCGCAGGCCCGCCTCATGCGGATTTCGGAATGGAATTCCCGGGCGCTGACGCCGCAGATCCTGCGGAAGGACTGGCGCAGGTGGGAGTAGCCCATGCCCAGCTCGTGCGCGATCGAGGCCAGGTCGAGTGGGCCATCGCAGCGGTCCACGATCAGCTGGCGTGCGCGCTGGATGCGGGTCTCCTGCCTTTGTGCCGGCCCTCCATGGTTTCCTGCGATTTGCACCAACTCACAGAGCAGCTCCACTGCGAGCGTGGCCAGGAGGTCCCCGTTGCCGGGTGTCTCCTGAAGTGCACGGTGATGGCAGCGCATCAGGGTTTCCTGGAAGGCGGTGTTGCCATCGAGTTCGATCACGGGAGTGTCGGGCGAGAGAAGTCCCAGGCGCCGCACCTCATCGAAGGCCCTGCCGCGGCACTCGATCCAGTGTTCCACCCACCCCGTTGCCTTGTCCGGCGCATAACGATGCCAGACTCCCGGGAAGAGGACAAAGACCTGCCCGCCCGTCAGCCGCCAGGCCTCGCCCGGGCGTCCGGACTCAAGCACTCCCGCCCCATCGCTGATCAGCACCAACTGGTACACGTCCAGCACGCGCCCGCGTTCCCAGGAGAAATGGCGACTGTGCGGATGCTGTGCCAGGGGGTACTTTTTCCCCGCGCCTACCCGAGAAAACCCCAGGGCCGTGACGCTGGCGCCCCAGATGTCCTCACGCGGACAGGGAGGCAGGTAGGTGAAGAAGTTGCGCATGTCGACCGTGGAGCGACGTTTTTAGAATACCTTGATGGCGCAGGATTTCTCTCCGCACAATGAAATATGTCGGGATGCCGTCCGTGCAGGGAGCCCGCAAGAGTGTCGAAACCTGTATGCCGATTGGCTGTTCCTCCATTCCCTGGACCCGCGCACTCTGGTATCCTGCCACCCTCACCCCGGTGTGCCGTCGTTCAGCCTCGGCACGCCGCCTTTCACTTCCCCCCCCTGGCTCGTCCCTCCCCCATGCAGCACGTCAAGATTGGTCTCTTCGGCATCGGCCTCGACACCTACTGGCCCCAGTTTCCTGGCCTTGAGAACCGCCTGCGGGGCTACGTTGAAACCGTGGCCGGCCGCATGGCCGGTCCGGGCGTCGAGATCGTCAACCTTGGTCTCATCGACACCCCGGAAAAGGCCCTGGCGGCAGGCCATGCCTTCCGGCAGGCCGACGTGGACCTGATCTTCCTGCACGTCACCACCTATGCGCTGTCCTCGACGGTCTTGCCCGTGGTGCGACGCGCCAAGGTCCCCGTCATCATCCTTAACCTGCAGCCCGCCGCCGCGCTCGACTATGCGTCCTTCAACCGGCTGGGCGATCGCACCACCATGACGGGCGAATGGCTGGCCCATTGCGGCGCCTGTCCTGTTCCCGAAATCGCCAATGTCTTCAACCGCTGCGGCGTGCCCTTCCATCAGGTCACGGGCATGCTGCATGAAGACCGCGTGGCCTGGGGGGAGATCGCCGACTGGATCGCCGCCGCCCGCGTCGCACACGTCATGGAGCACAACCGGCTGGGTGTGATGGGGCACTACTACAATGGCATGCTGGACATCTACTCCGACCTGACCCAGCAGTGCTCCCATTTCGGCGGACACATGGAGATCATCGAGGTGGACGAACTCGCCGCTTTGCGGCGCGAGGTGAGCGACGGACAGCTCGCCGCACGTGTCGCCGAGTTCCATGCCTCCTTTGATGTGCAGTCTGACTGCTCCCCTGCGGAACTTGCGCGTGCGGCGCGCACCTCGGTGGCACTCGACCGACTCGTCGCCGAGCACCGTCTCGGCTCGCTCGCCTACTATTACATGGGCACGGGCAACGCGGAGAACGAGGACACCATTTCCTCGATCATCCTGGGCAATTCCCTTCTCACCGCGCGCGGCGTCCCGGTGGCCGGCGAGCTGGAGATCAAGAATGCCCAGGCGATGAAGATCCTGGACAGTTTCGGGGCGGGCGGCTCCTTCACGGAATACTACGCGATGGACTACAACGACGACGTGGTGCTCATGGGACACGACGGTCCGGGGCATCTCGCGATCGCCGAGGGGCGCACCAAGGTGAGGCCGCTTTCGGTGTATCACGGCAAGGTGGGGCGGGGGCTTTCCGTGGAGATGTCCGTGCGGCACGGACCTGTCACCTTGCTCTCCGTGGTGCAGACCCGCGAGGGGCGCCTGAAGCTGCTCGCTGCCGAGGGGGAGTCGGTGCCCGGGCCCATCCTGGAGATCGGGAACACCAACAGCCGCTACCGCTTCCCCATCGGCGCGCGCCGCTTTGTCAACGAATGGAATGCCCAGGGCCCGGCGCACCACTGTGCAGTCGGTGTCGGCCACCTCGTGCCGCGCCTTGGGAAACTGGCAGCCCTCCTCGGAATGGAGATCGTCGCCCTTTGAATGAAAACCCTCTCCCTTTTCCTTTCCCTCCTGGTGCTGCTCTCACCGGCAGTCGTGCAGGCAACGGTGCCGAGCGCCGCTGACTCACTTCCCCGCAATTTTGAGAAGCCACCGCCCGGCTATGGGGAAGTGGCCTTCTACTGGTGGCTCGGCGACCCGCTGACCCAGGAGCGCCTCGGCTGGCAGCTTGAGAGGCTGAGTGGCATGGGCATCTCGGGCCTTCAGATCAACTATGCCCACAGCGACAAGGGGGGCCCGACCTGGGGTCTCACCTATCCCAGCATCCCCGCACTCTACAGCAAGGAGTGGTGGTCCCTCGTGGGGTGGTTCATGGGTGAAGCCAAGAGCCGCGGCATGGCCGTCAGCCTGAGCGACTACACGCTGGGCATCGGTCAAGGCTGGGCCTTTGACGAGGCCTTGGCCAAGTACCCGCAGACGATCGGCTACGAACTCAAGAGTGAGAGTCGCCGCCTCGCGCCCAAGGCCAGGCTCGATTGGGCGCTGCCCGCTGGCACCCTGCTTTCGCTGAAGGCCTTTCCCGACGCGCAACGCAGCGGCGGTGGCGGCGGCGAGGCCATTGACCTCAGCTCCCTGTGCAGTGAGGGGCGTGTGCGTTGGCAGGCTCCCGATTCCGGGGCCTGGACCGTGCTCGCAGTCTGGTCTGCGGCACGTCCCAGTTCGCTCAATCCGATGCATCCCCAGGCCGGACCTGCGATCGTCGAGGCCTTCTTCCAGCCCTGGGAGGACCGTCATCCCGGGGAGGCGGGCAAGGGCATCAACTTCTTCTTTTCCGACGAGCTGAACTTCAACCTGATGGGGCGGCTCTGGGGGAAGGACTTTGCGGAGGAATTCAAGCGGCGCAAAGGCTACGACCTGGTGCCTGAGATCGCCGGACTCTTCCGCGACATCGGTCCCCGCACACCCAAGCTGAGGCTCGATTACAATGACGTGCTCGTGCAATTGAGCGAGGACGGCTTTTTCAAGCCGATCTACGACTGGCACCAGAAGCGCGGCATGATCTTCGGTTGCGACCACGGCGGGCGCGGGCGCGATGTGATTGAGTTCGGCGATTACTTCCGCACGCAGCGCTGGACTCAGGGACCGGGCAGCGACCAGCCGCAGCTGGGCAGGGACCTGATCAAGGCCAAGGTCGCCGCCTCGATCGCCCACCTCTACGAACGTCCCCGTGTCTGGCTCGAGGGCTATTACGGCAGCGGCTGGGGCACGAGCTCGGCCGAGGTGGTCGACGCCTCCTTCGCCAACTTTGTGCTGGGCTACAACCTGCTCACCCTGCACGGACTCTACTATTCCACGCATGGCGGCTGGTGGGAATGGGCGCCCCCCTGCAACCACTTCCACATGCCCTATTACTCGCACACGCGCGGCTTCATGCAGTGCATGGAGCGCCTGAGTTACCTGCTCAGCCAGGGAAAGCATGTGTGTGACGTGGCCGTCCTTTATCCCGTCGCCGCCATGGAGGAGGGCCGTGCCGAGGGAAAGCCGGCCGTGGATACCGCCTTCGGTTTCGCGCGTGAGCTACACGCGGCAGGTCGCGATTTTGACTTCATGGATTTCCAGTCCCTCGAGCGCGCGAAGAGTGCCGGTGGCAAGCTCAGTGTCGCCGGGGAGAAGTATGGCGTCCTGGTGCTGCCCTCCATGAAGACGGTGCGGCATTCCACCCTGGAGAATGCCCTCGGGTTTGCTCGCGCGGGCGGGCTCGTCGTCGTGATCGGCGATGTGCCGGAGGCGAGCGAACGCGTGGGACGGGAGGATCCCCAATTGCATGCGATGGTGGCCGAACTGCTCGGCAGCGCGGGCGCCGTGCGTTGTGCCAGCGTGGCTGAGGCGGTCTCCCTTGTGCTCAGCCGAAGTCAGGCGGATTTTGAGCTGGAACAGGGCGTTCGTGGAAGCTTCCAGCACAGGCGGATTTCCGGGCAGGATGTCTTTGCCCTTTATGGCATGCCGGCGGGGGCCATCGCCCGCTTCAGGGCCAGCGGCAAGGTCGAGCTCTGGAATCCCTGGGACGGCACCCGTCGTCCCCTGCCCGTGCTTTCCTCGGAGAACGGCCTGACCCGCCTGGCCCTTCCGCTGGGCGAGTCCGAGATGCAGCTCCTGGTGTTTTCCCCGGGAGAGCCGCTCCGCCAGTCGCCCGCCCCCAGTGCGCCCCCGCGTGAAGCGATGCTCGCCGGCCCGTGGCAGGCGACGCCGGAGCCCAGCCTGGATAACCGCTTCGGTGATTACCACTGGCCCGCCACACCGCGGTTCATCGGGCCCGAGGGGCGGCGCCTGCGTTCGGTGCCCGAGGCCCTCGCCTCCAAGGGCTGGCAGCAGCCTGGCTATGATGACTCCGCCTGGCCCGTTCAGACGGTGAGCTTCGGCACCAAGTTCCTGCAGCTTGGCCCGCTTCCGGAAAAGGCCGATGTCACCGAGCTGGAGTCGCAGCTCCTCTCCACAGGCGAGGCTCCCTCGGCGGGACAGGTGCGCTCCGTCGCCGGGGTGCCGAGTGCCTGGAAACCCTACTCCTTCTCCTGGCGCTGGGGTGTGGAGGGCGACCAGGGGCACCAGGGCTACCACGGCCTCAAGGCCCTGCTCTACGATGAATTCATTCGCCTCGGCGTGCTCGACACTCCCCGACTTTCGAGTCCGCAGCAGCCGCGCAAGCCCGCCCCCGAAGGTTCGCGTTACTATCTGTGGACCACGGTGGCGGCGCCCCGCCGGATGCGCGCCGCCCTGCTCATCGGGGGCAAGATGCCCGAACGCCTGTGGCTGCGCGGCCAGGCCCTGGAGCCCCGGTCCGCCTTTGTCGAGCTGGAGGCGGGGGCCAACGCCGTGCTGCTGCGTTATGACCAGATCGGCAACGGCTACGTGGTCTTCACCGAAGAGCAGTCGCCCCTGGCGAAGGAGGTCGGCACACCGCCTTCCACCAAGTCGGATGAGCGGCAGACGGAGGGAAGCCTTGCCATGCGCTGGCATGGGCAGCCCGGTGTGCTCGACTTTGATCCGCGCCCCGCGGACCCGGTCAAGGCCACCTGTTTCCGCGTGAAGACCCCGCCCGGCCTGAAGGCCTTCGAGCTGCGTTCGGCGGGCACGCCCCGCGTGTGGCTTCAGGGCGAGGAACTCAGGGGCAAGCCCGCCGCCGCTGCCGGTGAGTGGCGTTTCGAGCTGGCCCAGCCGCTCGCCGTGGAAGGCACGCTGGCGTTGCGTTGCGAGGCGAGCGGTTCCCTTTCCGCGACGGAGCTCCTGCCGGAGCCGCTGCGCTACGAGTGTGAGAAGGCCCCCGTTCAGCTCGGCGACTGGTCCCTGCTCGAGGGCTTCGCCTCCTACTCGGGAGGCATGCGCTACACGCTGCGCTTTGACGGCAGCCAGGTCCTGGGGGGCGCCAACCCGCAGCTCGACCTGGGCGACCTGGTTTCCTCCGCCGAGGTGTGGGTCAATGGCAAGAGTGCCGGCGTCCGCGTCTCGCCCCCCTGGCGCTACGAGCTCGGCGGCCTGGTGAAGCCGGGTGAGAACGTCCTGGAAATCCTGGTGCAAAACACCCTCGCCAATCACTACCTCACCGTCCCCACGCGCTACCGCGGCAAGCCGCGCTCGGGCCTCTTCGGCCCCGTGCGCCTGCTCTGGACCCCTTGAGGCGGTCCTTCGAAGGCCATGGTACCCGGACCGCTGACTGACCGGGGCGTGTCCGGGTCACCACGCCAGGCCGGTGTCCTCGCCGAAGTCGGAGGCGGCGCCCTGCAGCGTCCTGCTTTTCTGGTCGATGAGGATCGCAGTGATCGGTCCCGAGGTCTTCGTTCGCGGCTCCGGGGTGTAGCCCCTCCTTTTCAATTCGCTACGCACCCAGGGCGGCAAGTCGCTGCGCACGGTCATGCGCCCGGGCTCGGAGCGGTGGTCGCCGAAGGA
>JAHFTI010000171.1 GCA_023265535.1 Opitutaceae bacterium | reverse complement strand
CCTGGGCCAGCGGGAAAAGCAGCCAGCAGGCGAGGAAAAGCAGGCCGGTCAGCAGTTCGATCGCGGGGTAGCGCACGGAGAACCTTCCACCGCAGCAGCGGGCACGCCCACGCAGCAGGATCCAGGAAAGGACGGGAATATTGTCGTGCCAGGCGATGGGTTTTCCACAGGCGCAATGCGAGCCTGGAAACACGATGGATTTGCCCAGGGGAATCCTCAGGATGCAGACATTGAGAAAGCTGCCCACCATGGTCCCGAACACGAGGAAGAGCGTGGGGTAGAACCAGGGCAGCAGCGTGTTCGCCTGTACAAAGGAATCGAGCATGGGGAGGGGGTGGGGGCCTGGGACCTTATTGGCTTAAGCAGGCGGGTTTGAACAGGCGGAAACGGGGCTTTCAACCAGATCAGAGCTCCATGGCCCTGCGGGCGGCCGCGTCCATTTCGGGGAAAAGGCGCTCCGGGGGGAGCCCCGTCCAATGGGAGAGCGCCTTGGCACCTTGGTTGACCAGCATGGACAGGCCGTTGGAGACCGGGATTCCCAGCTTGGACGCCTCCTCCATAAGCCGGGTGCGCGCGGGATTGTAGATCATGTCGTACACGGCGGCGGGACGGGGCACCCGGGCCAGGTCGAGGGGAAGCGGGTCGGCGGCCTTCAGGCCGGCGGATGTGGCATTGATCACCAGGGCCTGGGCAGGAAGTGTTGCGGGGGGCTGCGCCGGGGAAAAACCGCGCAGCTCGCACCCGGAGGGCTTAAGGGGAGCCAGGTCCGAGAGAAGCTGCTGCAGGTTGGACTCGGTGCGGTTGGCGATGTTCAGCGAGGCGACACCCTGCTGCAGGCATTCCACCGCCGCACCGCGGGCTGCGCCACCGGCGCCCAGCAGGATGACGTGGGTGCCGGCCAGCGTGAGGCCGAGATCCTGGCGAATGCCGGCGGCCATGCCGTAGCCGTCGGTGTTGAAGGCCTCCCAGCCCCCGGCGCAGGCGCGCAGGGTGTTCACGGCGCCGATCGGGGCCGCGGCAGGGTCGATGCGGGAGACATGGGGCACCGCGAGCACCTTGTGCGGGAGGGTGAGGTTCAGGCCCAGGAACCCCCTCTGGCGCAGCTGGACCAGTGCCTCGGGCAGCTGCTCCGGAGGCACGTCGAAGCGGACGTAGTTCCAATCCGAATACCGCGTATCCTCCGAGGCACTACGGCGCAGCGCGGCGTTGTGCATCACCGGGCTGATGGAGTGGGCGATGGGATGGCCGAGCACGGCCAGCCAAGTGCCGGTCGTGGGCCAGGAGGCCAGGTCGTTGAGGGTGTGGACGGGGTCTGCGCTCGTCATGACCCCGCGACTTCGCCCCAAGCCCGCGCGCTTGTCAACGCACGGGCTGCCCTCGGGCCCGCCTCGCCCGGCACCCCTGGCTGCCCCGACTGGCCCAGCCTAGGTGACGCCCAGTTTCGCGCGCAGGTGAGGGGCCGTGGGACTCTGCCTGCGTTTCAGCAGGCCGGCCAGCGGGCCTTGGTACATGATCTTGCCTCCCTCGGGGCCGCCCTCAGGCCCGAGCTCGATGATCCAGTCGGCCTCGGCCAGCAGGTCGATGTGGTGCTCGATCACGACCACGCTGTGTCCCTGCTCCACCAGGCCGTGGAGCAGGCGGATCAGCTTCTCGCAGTCGCTGAGGTGCAGCCCGATGGTGGGCTCCTCCAGCAGGTAGAGGTGCCTCGGCTTCACGCCGCGGCTGCGCTCGGTGTAGCTCTGCAGTCCCTTGGAGAGCTCGGTGATCAGCTTGAGGCGCTGCGCCTCGCCGCCGCTCAGCGTGGGTGAGCTTTGCCCGAGGTTGATGTAGCCGAGGCCGCAGTCGACCATCAGTTGGCAGACATCCTTGAGCTGTGAGTGGAAACCGAAGTAGTCCACCGCTTCCGCGAAGGACAGCTGCAGCACCTGGCCGATGCTCTTCCCGTTCCAGGCGATCTCCTCGAGGTCCGGGCTGTAGCGGCTGCCTTTGCACAGGTCGCAGGGCAGGTAGGTGTCCGGCATGAACGCCATCTCCAGCTTGATGCGGCCAGCCCCCTCGCAGCTGGGGCAGCGCCCTCCATTCGTGTTGAAGGAAAAGCGAGAGGCCGTGAAGCCGCGCATCTTGGCCTCGGGCAGGCTCGCGAAGAAGCCCCGGATTGTGTCGAAGATGCCCAGGTAGGTGGCGGGCGTGGAGCGCGGGGTCTTGCCGATGGGACTTTGGTCCACCTCGATGACGGACTTGAAGCCGCCCGCCCCCGTCAGGCTGCTGAAGGGCGTGTCGGCCAGGCCGTCGGTCAGGGCCGAGAAGGCCTCCGACTGGGCGAAATCCTTGCCCGTGACCTTGGGCTTGCCCGCCTTCAGCGCATGGTCCACCGCCGGGTGGAGCAGGTCGCGGAAGAGGGTGGACTTGCCTGCACCGCTGGGGCCCGCGACCATCACCAGGCGGCCATGGGGCAGCCTGAGGTCCTGCCCCTGTATGTTCCTGAAGGATACATCGCGGAGCTCGAGCCACTGCAGCTCACGGTTCTTCTCCGAGACGTCGCGATAGGCCTTTCGCCAAGGGTGCGGGATGCCGCGGTTGAGGAAGACGCCCGTGAGGGAGGAATCGCATTGGCGCACCTCCTCCGGGCTGCCCTCGGCCAGGATCCTGCCGCCATGGATGCCGGCGCCCGGCCCCAGGTCGATGAGCCTGTCCGCGCGAAGCATCAGCTCATCGTCGTGCTCGACGACAAGCAGCGTGTTGCCCCGGTCGCGCAGGGCCAGGAGCGTCTCGATGAGGCGCTCGTTGTCGCGCGCGTGCAGGCCGATGCTGGGCTCGTCGAGCACGTAGAGCACGCCGGAGAGATTGGAGCCGAGCTGGGCCGCCAGGCGGATGCGCTGGGCCTCGCCGCCGGAGAGGGTCGCCGTGGCGCGGTCCAGGGAAAGGTAGCCCAGTCCTACCTGGCCGAGGAAACGGAGGCGCTCCTCGATCTGCGGGAGGATGTCCTGCGCGATCAGCTTGGCGCGTCCGTCCAGCTCCAGCTTGTGCAGCCGTTCCACCAGAGGGGCGGAGGGAAGGGCGAGCAGCTCCGGCAGGGAGCAGGGGGAGAGCCGGCCGTTGAAGTGCAGCTTCACGGAGCGCGAGATGCGGTTCAGGCGGGTGCCGCCGCAATCGGGACAGGGCGTTCCCTGGTCGCCCATCTCATCGCCGGAATCGAGGCCGAAGCTGCGCAGGAGCTTCTCCTGGTCCTCGTCCTCATCCTCCTTGGCCTTCTCGAGCATCCAGGGGAAGACGCGTCCGTGGCCGCGACAGGCCGGGCACCAGCCGCGCGGTGAGTTGTGCGAGAAGTGCTTGGGTTCGAGCTCGGGGAAGGATTCGCCCGTCTCGGCGTCGGTGCGCGTGGTGCTGAACCAGCCCAGCACCTTGCCGTTGGCCTGGAGCAGGAAGCAGGAGCCCTTGCCCAGGGCGAGTGCCTTCTCCAGCGCCTCGTGTGGATCACACTTCTCCGGCGCCTTCTTCCCGAGGTCGGCCACCACCACCTCGATGTCATGCTCCTTGTAGCGATCCAGCTTGGTGAAGGCCTCCACCGCCACCAGCTTCCCGTCGGCACGCATAAGAGTGTACCCCTGCTTGGCTATCCAGGTTGCGATGGGCTGGTGATGGCCCTTGCGGCCGCGGATCAGCGGCGAGCAGAGGTAGAGGTGGGGGGCGCGTGCCGCCGCGGGCTCGGCCAGGGCCTTGTCGAGCAGGCGCCTCAGGGCGCCCGGGCTCAGGGGCGTGACCGGGCGGTCCGAGTCAGGATGGTGCTGCACGCCCACGCGCGCATAGAGCAGGCGAAGGTACTGGGCCACCTCCGTGATCGTTGCCACCGTCGACTTGCGCGACCCGCGCGTGACGCGCTGCTCGATCGCCACCGTGGGCGGGATGCCCGTGAGGCTGTCGACCGAGGGCCGTGGCAGCTGCTCCACGAACTGGCGCGCGTAGGGCGACATGGATTCCATGAAGCGGCGCTGTCCCTCCGCGAAGATGATGTCGAAGGCGAGCGTGGACTTGCCGGAGCCGGACACACCCGTGACGACGCTCAGCTTGCGCAGGGGGATGTCGAGGCTGATGTCGCGCAGGTTGTTCTCGCGGGCGCCGCGCACGTGCAGGGCGGAGACCGGCGGGCGTGCAGCTGGCGTGGCGGGGGCTGCCGGCACGCCGCTCTCGGCCACTTGGTAGTTGCCTTCTGGATACAGGAGCGCCCTGAGCCAGGGGGCGGTCTCGGTGGCGGAGCTCGCGATGTCCTCGGGAACGCCCTCGGCGACGATGCGTCCGCCGCCGGGGCCCGCCTCCGGTCCCACCTCCACGAGCCAGTCGGCCGACTTGAGTACGTCGAGGTTGTGCTCGATCATGATCACGCTGTGCCCGCGGTCCACGAGCTGCTGCAGCACGGAGAGCAGGCGCTTCACGTCGTGGCGGTGCAGGCCCGTGGTGGGCTCGTCGAGAAGGAGCAGGGCTCCCTCGCCGACCTTCTCCAGGTAGCTGACCAGCTTGAGGCGCTGCGACTCGCCGCCGCTGAGGGTGTTGAGGGGCTGTCCGAGCGTGAGATAGCCCAGGCCCACCTGGTCCAGCGTGGCGAGGCGCTTCAGGATGTCCTCCTCCTGGGCGAAGAACCTGAGCGCGTCGGAGACCTGCGTGTTCAGGAGATCGGCCACGCTCAGTCCCTGCCATTTCACCGCGAGCACCTCGTCCTTGAAGCGGCGGCCCTCGCAGATGGGGCAGGGCACAAACACGTCCGAGAGGAACTGCATCTCCACGCGCTCAAAGCCGAGGCCCTGGCAGTGGTCGCAGCGGCCCTCGCCACTGTTGAAGGAGAAACTGGAATCGTTGAAACCGGCGGCCTTGGCCTCCGGGGTTGATGCGTAGAGGCTGCGGATCAGCTCCCAGGCGTCGGTGTAGAGCGCGGGATTCGAGCGCGGGGTGCGCGAGAGCGGGGACTGGTCCACCAGGAGGATTTCCGAGAAGGCCAGGTCCGAGCGGATCGACTCCAGCTGCGCCGGATCCTCGGAGAGCCTGCCCTGCGAGGTGAGCAGTCCCTGGTGGATCACGTGGTCGAGCAGCGTCGACTTGCCCGAGCCGGACACGCCGCTCAGGCACACCAGGCGTCGCAGGGGCAGGTCGAGGTCGAGTCCCCTGAGGTTGTGCTTCACGGCGCCGCGGATGCGCAGCCAGGCCTGGTCGGGTCCCGACTTTCCAGGCTGAACCGGCCGGCGGCGGGAGGGCACCTCGATGGAGAGGCGCCCGGAAAGGTAGGCCCCCGTGATGCTGGCCTTCGAGGCGAGCATGCCCTGTATCGAACCTTCGAATACAAGATGGCCGCCGCGCGAGCCGGGTTCGGGCCCGATCTCCAGCACGTGGTCGGCCGCGCGGATCATGGCCTCGTCGTGTTCCACGACGACCACGGTGTTGCCCGCGTCGGTCAGGGTGCGGATGATGCCGATCAGCCGGTCGATGTCGCGCGGGTGGAGGCCCACGCTGGGCTCATCCAGGACAAAGAGGGTGTCCACCAGGGAAGAGCCCAGGCAGGAGGTGAGGTTGACGCGCTCGACCTCGCCGCCGGAAAGGGTCTTGGACGGTCGGTCCAGCGAAAGGTACCCCAGGCCGACCTGCTCGAGGTAACGCAGGCGCGTCAGGATGGCCTCGCGCGAGAGGTCCACCGGGGAGGCGGCCTCCGCCCTTGCCGGCGCTTCCCGGGAGTCGCCCTTGGGGGAGGCGGCCGCCCTGCCCAGCAGGGCCAGCAGCTCCGTCACAGGCAGGGTGTAGAGCTCGGGCAGGCGGAGACCCTGCCATTTCCAGCAGAGGGCCTCCGGTTGCAGGCGCGCACCCTTGCACTCCGTGCAGAGATTGTAGCTGCGGTAGCGCGAGAGGAAGACGCGCACGTGCATCTTGTAGGAGTTCTTCTCGAGCCACTTGAAGAAACCGCGCACGCCGTACCAATGCCCCGGCCAGCCGCGCCCCTCCTCCTCGTTGTAGTCGGGCGCGCCCTCGAGGATGAACGACTGCTGCTCGGCGCTGAGCTTCTCAAAGGGGATGTCGGTGCGGATCCTGTGTTTTCCGGAGAGTTTCCTGAGGTCCTTGAGGCATTCGCTGTAAACCTCGCCCTCCCAGCACTTGATCGCGCCCTCGTCGATGCTCTTGGAGCGGTCCGGCACCGCCAGGCGCAGGTCGATGTCGATCACGCGTCCGAAGCCGCGGCACTTGGGACAGGCCCCGAGCGGGGAATTGAATGAGAAGAGGGCGGGGGAGGCGGCGCGGAAGGTCCGGTCGCTGCCCGGGGAGTGCAGCCCGCGGGAATAGTGCGCCACGCGTGCGTGGTGTCCCGCAGGCGTCTGTGCGATCAGGTGAACCTGTCCCCGTCCGAAATGCAGGGCGGTCTCCGTTGCCTCGAGGAAGCGGGACTGCTCCTCCGCCCGGAGCTCGATGCGGTCCTGCGCCACGTAAAGGTGCTCGGTGCCCGCAGGGAGTTTGCCTTCGAGCTCATCGATGCGTCGTGCGTCCAGCTCCTCGGCGGAGCCCTGCCTTGGGATCAGGACCCTCAGGTAGGCCTGCCCGCGCAGGCTTGCGAGGATCTCGCCCCATTCCATGCCCTCCGGCCTTTGCACGCGGAACGCGATCACGAGGGTGCGCCCCTGATGCGCGGCCGAGGCCTTGTTCCAGATGGTCAGCGGCGTGTCGTCCTCCACTTTCTCGCCGGTGACCGGATCGAAGCACTCGGCCACGTGGCTGAACCACACCTTGAAGTAGTCGGTCAGCTCGGTCATCGTGCCGACCGTCGAGCGCGAATTGCGGACCGTGTTGGTCTGCTCGATGGCGATGGAGGGCCGGATGTTCTCGATGCTGTCCACCTTGGGCTGTGTCAGCAGTTCGAGGAACTGGCGCGTGTAGGCGCTGAAGGTCTCCACGTAGCGGCGCTGCCCCTCCGCGTGCAGGGTGTCGAAGACCAGCGAGCTCTTGCCCGCCCCGCTCAGTCCGGTGACCACGATGTACTTGCCCAAGGGCAGGTCGAGGTCGAACCCCTTCAGGTTGTTCTGACGCACCCCGCGCAGGCGGATGCATTCGTGGGACGGCTCGTGCTGGGGGGACGGTGAAACGCGGGAACTCACGCCTCAGGGAACGCAGGAAGGCCCGCGAAAGCAAATCAGGGGAGGCCTGATTTGGCCTGCCAGGTCAGGAGGCGGTCATTCCCAGCAGCTTGTGGAAGAGCTGGAGGTAGGAGTCCACCTGCCGCGTCTCGTCAAAATTCTCCCTCGCATGGCTCATGGCGCGCTGTGAGCGCTGCCTCCTCGCAGCCGCGTCCTCCCCGGCCAGGCTGAGCAGCGCGGCACAGAAGGCCTCCTGGTTGCCGCGCGGCACGATATAGCCTGTCTTCCCCTCGATCATGCACTCGCCGTTGCCCTGCGCCTCGTAAGCCACGCAGGGCAGGCCGTTGCCCTGTGCCTCGATCAGGAAATTGGAAAGCGCCTCCGAGGTGGAGGCGTGCACCGCGAGGTCGGCCGCCGCGTAGCAGGGGCTTGGATCAGCCTTCCAGCCCAGGAAGCGCACCCGCTGGGACAGGTTCAGTTCGCCCGCCATGCGCACACACTCGGAGAGGGCCGGGCCGTCCCCGATGAGCCACAATTGCCAGTCCAGGCTGCGGGGAAGCCTCAGGCAGATCTCGATGAGCTCGCGTTGGTTTTTCTCGGGGCGGAACATGCCCACATTCAGCAGGACGCTTGTGCCCGGGCCCGCTCCCTGCTCCTGGCGCAGGCGTTGCCGTTGTTCCGGGTCCTGGGGAGGCGGCCTGAAGACGAGCGAGTTGTTGATGACGCTGATGCGCTGTGCCAGCACTCCATGGCAGGCCACCAGGTGGTCCTTGGCGTCGCGGCTGTTGGCAACGACGTGCGCCGCCCGCCGCAGGAAGGTCCTGTAGGGAAGGGGAAGTGACTTGCCGGTGCGCATGCTCCCCAGGACCCTGGCCCCTGGCAGTCCGCGCAGGAGGCGCAGGCCATGGCAGTTGGCCATGCGTCCCATGCACAGCACGATGTCCGGTTCGAGGGTGCGCAGGCGCCGCACCAGGCCGGGGGCCCACCAATCGAGCCCGGTGTCGAAGCCCTGCAGCGAGATGCGTTCGGCGCGCAGCAGCCCCGGTGAGAGCT
>JAHFTI010000170.1 GCA_023265535.1 Opitutaceae bacterium | reverse complement strand
CAGGAACAAGTATTATCTCACCTATCCGGGTCTCAAGGGCGGACAGTGGCCGGAGATCATGTACTATGCCGTCGCCGACAAGCCGCTCGGCCCGTTCAAGTCGAAGGGCGTCTACATCCCGCAGTTCAAGGGGCAGGCCGGCACCAACCATGGCTCCGTTCTCCAGTACAAGGGACGCTGGCTGGCACTCCATCATTCCATGATGGTGTCCAATGGCATGAGCGAGGTGCGCAACCTGATGGCCGACTGGCTCGAGTACGATGCGGACGGGGGCATACGTCCCATCACCCCAAGTGCCGAGGGGGTGGCGATCGGAGTGCCCCCCGGACCCTCCAAGGTCACGGTTCAGCTCGAGGCCGAGAATGGGGAAAAGGCATGCGGCTCGCTCCTGGACTGCAAGGTCGCCTCCGGCCAGCCGGGTTTCCTCGGTTCGGGCTACGTCGAGGGTATCGACTCCTCCTTTGCGCGCGTCACCATGATGGTTCAGTCCTCCAGGAATCGTCAGGCCCGCCTGAAGGTGCGCTATTCCGCCGCTGCTGATCAGGAGTACAAGGTCATGATCAATTACACCCTGCTGAAATCCTTCACTCCCGGCGCGGGCGAGTCCTTCACGCGCTTTCCGCGAAGTGAGGGCTGGGCTGTGGTTGACCTGGGCCTGGTGCAGCTCAAGGAGGGCGACAACACCCTGAGCATCATCCACCACAACGACAAGCTGCTGAAGGTGGATGCTCTCTTTCTCGAACAGGTTGACTAGTCTGCCTCACATGAGACTCCCCCTTGCCTCGTCCCTCTTGTCGGCGCTGTGCCTGCTCACCATGAATGACCTGTCGGCAGCCTCCCTCCCTCCTTCGCAGCTCTACATCACCACCTCGCAGTCCCCGTGGCAGCAGGGTGCGGTCCAGGAAGCCTCGGGCGGCAGTGGCAGGGTGGTGGACCTTCGCTCGGCGCAGCCCCTGCAGACGATCGAAGGGTTCGGCGGCTGTTTCAATGAGAAGGGCTGGGAGGTGCTCGGCCTGCTCTCCCCGGTGGAGCGCGCCGAGGTGCTCGACCGTCTCTTCTCCCCTGGAAAGGGCTGCTCCTTCACCCTCGGGCGCATGCCCATGGGGGCGAACGACTATTCGCTCGAATGGTACAGCTATGCGGAGACGCCGGAGGATTATCGCCTGGAGCATTTCAGCATCGAGCGCGACAGGACCCTGTTGCTGCCCTATATCAGGGAGGGGCTCCGCAGGAACGGGGAACTGCGGATCTGGGCCTCACCCTGGTGCCCGCCTGCCTGGATGAAGGTGAATCGCCACTACGCGGGTCAGCCTGCACCGGTCAACGACCTGCCCCCCGAGGGCGCCGGCCGGGAGATGCAGACCCAGTTCCGCATGGAGCCGAAGGTGCTGTCCACCTACGCCGACTATTTTGTGAAGTTCCTTGAGGCCTATCGGAAGGAGGGCGTCACGGTGTCGTCGGTGCACGTGCAAAATGAACCGAATTCCAGCCAGAATTTTCCGAGCTGCGTGTGGAGGCCGGAGGACCTTGCGCTCTTCATCGGTGAGTACCTCGGTCCCCGCTTTGAGAAGGCGGGTGTGACGGCCGCCATCTGGCTGGGCACCGTGGAGCGTCCCCACCTGGAGCGTGTGGAGCCCATCCTGGATTCCGCTGCGGGCCGTTATATCCGCGGTGTGGGCCTTCAATGGGCGGGCCGCGGCCTGGTGGAGGAACTGCACCGCCGCCGCCCCCAACTGCCGCTCATGCAGACCGAGACCGAATGCGGCAATGGCTCCAACGATTGGGCCGCCGCAGAGCACACCTGGGACCAGATGCAGCATTATTTCAGGAATGGCGCAGGGGCCTACATGTATTGGAACATGGTCCTCGATGAGACGGGCAACAGCCGCTGGGGCTGGAGGCAGAACGCCATGATCACCATCGACCGCACGCAGCGGACCGTGCGCTACAATCCGGAGTACCACCTCATGAGGCATTTCAGCCAATGGATCCAGCGCGGGGCGCGCTTCCTGTCGGCGCCCGGAGTCGGAGGGCAAATCCTGTCCTTCCGCAATCCCGATGGGAAACACGTGCTCGTGATGGCCAATCAGACACAAGGCCCCCTCTCGTACCGCGTGCTGCTTCCCTCGCGCACGGTCCTGCTCACCCTTCCCCCGGCCTCCTTCTCCACGTTTGTGGAATGAGGTCAACGACTCACCTGTCCATCCCCCCCTCATGACCAAGTCGCACACCTTAGGTTTGGGTCTCTCGCTGCTGCTGGCCCTGCACGCCTCCTCCCAGCCAGTCCTTGCGGACCAGTCTCCCGCCTCCTCCACCGAGTGGTGGCGTGAGGCGAAGTTCGGCCTCTTCATCCATTGGGGCCCTGTCAGCCTGCAGGGCACCGAGATCGGTTGGTCCCGCGCCGGGGAACGACGCGGCCTCGGTTGGGGCGGTCCCGGCACCGAGGTCCCTGTCGAGGTGTATGACTCGCTCTACAAGCGCTTCAACCCCATCCGTTTTGATGCCGGGGAATGGGCACGCATCGCCAGCGAGGCGGGCATGAAGTACGTCGTGCTCACGACCAGGCACCACGATGGGTTCAGCCTTTGGGACACCCAGGCAAGCAGCTACAAGATCACCGCTCCCGAGTGCCCCTTTGGCAGGGATGTCGTGCGCGAGCTTTCGGAGGCGACGCGCAAGGCGGGCCTGCGCTGGGGCGTCTATTACTCGCAGCCGGATTGGCACCATCCGGATGCCTACACCCGGAACCACTCCCGTTACCAGGCCTACCTGCAGGACCAGCTCCGTGAACTGCTGGGCAATTACGGCAAGGTCGACATCCTGTGGTACGATGGGCTGGGGGATCATCGCGAGGAGTACCGCTCCGCCGAGATGAACGCCCTCGCGCGCAAACTGCAGCCTTCGATCCTGATCAACAATCGCAACGGGTTTCCCGAGGACTTCGACACCCCCGAGCAGCGTGTGGGGCAGATGCAGGTGGGCAGGCCTTGGGAGACAAACATGACCCTCTGCCAGCAATGGTCGTGGAGGCCCAATGACACCATGAAGTCGCTCGAGGAATGCCTGCGCATTCTCGTGACCACCGTGACGGGCGATGGAAATTTGCTCTTCAATGTGGGCCCGATGCCGGACGGTCGCATCGAACCGCGACAGGTGGAACGCCTCCGGGAAATCGGTGCCTGGCTGGGGAAAAACGGAACAGCCGTCTATCGCACGCGTGGAGGCCCCTGGGTGAATGGCGCCTGGGGCGGAAGCACCCATCGGGGCGACCGCATCTTTGTGTTCCTACTGCGCAAACCCGCAGGCGGCGTACTCACCCTGAGCGGGAATCCAGGCCGCGTGCTCAAGGCCTCCCTCCTGGGCTCCTCCCAGGCAGTGACTTTCTCGCAGGAGGAGAAGCGCCTCAGCCTCCAGGTCCCCGCTTCCGCCTTTGGCAGCCCCATTCCCATCCTCGAGCTCCAGCTTGCGGAGCCTGTCGTGACCGGGCGTCTGCTGGGGCAGGCGGGCATGGCGTTCGAGGACGAGTCACTCTACGGGAAGCCGCGCAAGGCCACCGCCTCCACCGTTCCCGCAAGCGCCGCCTCGCTTCAGGAATCCGACGCGGGCTGGTCCATCGACATGGCCTCGGGACCAGCACCGGCGCTGGTCTTCGACTTGGGCGAGCCGCGCCTGATCACGGGACTCTCCGCCGTCAGTGGTGAGACCGGTGCCTTTGCAGCCAATCATGTCCTCGAACTCGAGATGTCGCTCGATGGCAAAACCTGGGAAAGTGTCGGCCAGGCAAGCTATGGGCTGCCTTCCTGGGAGTTCCCCGTTGTCCACATGCGCGAGGGCGCCGAACACATCGGACGTTCCTTCCGCTACGTGCGCCTGGAAGCCAAGCAGGGCGAGGGACGTCATTCCCTGCATCTGCGCAAGGTGAGGATCTTCGCCAAATAGCCCTCCACGCCTTTCCCCCTCCCTCCCTCCCTGGGTTTCGCCCTCCCGGGGAACCTGTCCGTCTCCCCCCCTCAACACCACAACCCCTGTCGTGCCTCGTTTGCTGCACCAGCAGACGAGCCGGCCATTGAAGGACACCATTTGGTTTGGGAAACGCTTAACAGGCGTGAATGACCGTTAAAAAGCGTTAATCCCAGAGGGAGACGAGGGCAACGCAGGGGTTTTGCATGCGGGCGCCGAGGTTTGGTAACTTCGGGCCGAAAATAGGGCTGCGCGTCATAGGTTTGGTAACTATTTCCGGGGTCTCCCTGATTTTCAAGGGCCCATTTGCTGGCCGAAAATGGCGCCTAAATGGCGCCTTAACGGGCCGCGACGGCGGCGGCGAACGCCGGCTTGATGCCTGGCGCCAGCTCATCCGTCCCCAAACGCTCTTCCAGCCGCTTGGCAGCCCAGGCGTTCCAGCGATCGGCGAGCTGTTCGGCCTGGTCGGCCCTCGACTTGTCGGAGTCGGGGATGTGGCTGCACCCTGAAGCAGCTGAAATTTGCCAGCGGCCGTCCGCCAAACGGCTCAGGACTGGGCGAGAGCGATCGGCATAGAGAGCCTCCGCGCACCTAGGACATGCCATCAGGGCCGGCATTTCCCCTTCTGGTACAAACCCCAGGCTTTTGGCCACCGTGGCCATACGGATAGGCGACCACGAGCGATCGATGGCCTGCCTGGTGAAGATCCTGATGGCGGAATCCTGCCAAGCAGTCTCGACCTCTCCTCTGTCACGAATCGGCCATTCGCAGAGGACTCTGGCATGTTCACAGCCTCGCAGGAGCCAATGTTCATAACCGACCTCAGGGTGTTTAGGCCAGATCTCAGCAGTGGCCTGAGCTCTGGCCTTATCTTTCGGGAGCCCTGATGCCTCCAATGCCGCCAGGGTACTCTCGAACTCCTGCAGACGGGCAGTGCGGATCAGCCGAAGCTCTCGCGAACTGGTTCTGGACGCATACGACCAGGCCGGTGTGGCGAGAATGGAGCTCTCAACGGTATGCCCGACCAGCGAACATGCGGCACACCCAGGCAAAACACCCGGCCGAACTCGGTACGCGACGGGCATTTTGCTACCTCGCGATGAGGTTTTTGGCCCTGCGGCGCAGGGTTTCAGCCCTCAAAAGCATGCGATTCGCCTGGGATTCGAGCCGATTGGCGGCCTGATCCACGTCGGGAAGCTGGGCCGCTGAGGTGAAAAGCATGTATCCAGGGCAGCCCGGCCCCGAAATGATCATGCCCTCCGAGGCCTCGGCGATCGCGCGGATCTTCCGCTCATCGAATCCCAGTGCTGCCTCGATCGCTGAGGCCTTCACCCAGCCGCGGCTGAATAGGAATGCCGTCAGCCCATCGATCTCATTGCGCGAGATCTCGGCGGTGGTGGACTTCACGAACTGGAGGCCAAACTGCATCAGAATGGATTCCCCTCGTCGGTCATGTATGGGACGCCCACCGGCTGCGGCTCAGGGGAGGCCGCGGCGGCCTGCTGCAGCGATTTCCGGGCCTTTGCCTGATGGCGGGTAGCCATGGTGAGGTGACGGCGGCGGATGGCCTCAGGATCGAAGGAATCAAGAGCGCCACCCTGGGCGCTAGAGGCACCGCCGAAGCGCTGCCGGTCGAGCTTGTTGGCCTTCTTCCCGTAGGTGGCCTCCTCGTGCCAGTCTGCCTGGCGCGCCCGGTTGAAGGCCTTGTAGTCCTGCTGGCAGTCGAGCCAGCGAGCGCTCTGGTCCAGGCTGCCCTGGTGCGCCAGAAACTGGAGGTAGCAGAACAAAGCAGTGATCTCATCTGGCCCGAGATCGGAGCTGGACTCCACCTGGGGCGCGCGGATCAGGCGCATGCACTCGTTGAGTTTCGTTTTCCTCTGCCCGTCATCATTCCGCGACCAGCCTTGAGCAGCACAGACAGCGGGCCAGAGGGTGCCGAAGTAGATCTTTCGCTGTGCTGCATTCATTATAGGCCTTCCGTGCCGCCGCGCTATATACAACAGCGCGGCGGCCCTCATTTATATACTACTCGTCGTCTTCGTCGGTGTCCGGCGCCGGCGACTTGTCCTTGGGGATCAGATTGTCCGTCTTAACCACGAGCACCGGGGTCTTGGTCTTCACCCAGAGATCGGCTTCCTTGAAATGCTTGGGAGCGACGCTCTCAAGCGCCTCACCTACGGTCTTCACAGGCAGGAGGCGGCCCTTCTTGCTCGCGTTGAACTCGTAGCTCGCGCGGAGGATCCGCTCCATGGTGGTGACAGGGCTGTCATTGTCGGGGATCTGCACGACCCAGCCGGCGAAGTCCTCATTGGGGAAGCGTCCGTCCGGATCCGAGACCACAATGACGTATTGTTTCTTCACTGCGGGGGCCTTCTCCTCATCGGCTTCGGCACGGATGAGCAGATTCATCTCTTCAACGACCGCGCGCAGGAGAGCGGAGTCGGCTTTGTTTCGCTTCAGGATTTCAGCGACCTGGTTGGTTTCGATCTTGGCCATGATGATGGATGATAGGAGGTGGATCCGCCTTACTCGTCGACGGGCGTGGCGCCCTCCTTGACGATCTTGGCGACAAGTTTGTCGATCGCCGTGTCGGCGGTCTTCACGAGCACCTGGTCTCCGGTGCCCTCGACCGTGATGCCGAGGCGCTTCAAATCAGCCGCGGGGAGGTTCTCGAGGGCGTCCTTGGCCGGCTTCTCAGTCGTGATGATGAGGGCGTCGCAGGCCTCCTGCGCGAACATGCGCTTGATGCGCTTTACCAGCTCCTCGTCCTCGATGTCCCAGACGAGCTTGCCGCTGCCCTTCTGAAATCCAACCTTGATACCATGGAGCGTCAGGGTCTTGGGCTTGAGGAAGAGCGTGGGGCTGGCCTCGAGCGAGGTGCGGAGCTCGGCCAGTTGGTCCTTGCAGCTGTTCGCGGCACCCTTGATGCCGGCGATGTGGCGGCGCTGGACCTCGGCGAGTTCAGACTGTAGAGCGAGCACTCGCTCCGAGAGGAGCAGGCGTTTGGCAGCGTAGTTTTTGCACTGCGTGTCGATCGTGGAGATCGTGATTTCTGCGGGCGTGGTGGACATGGTTACTGGCGGATGAGTTTGAAGGCCTTCTCGAGGAAGGTGCTCGGGAGGCAGTCGGTGGAGACGGCAGGATCTTGCTTGGGAACGAGATCGCGGACCTGTCGTCCGTTGGCCTTAGCGAAGGCCTTCGCGTCTTCGATGCGGTCGAAGCGACAGACGTACTGGGTGGAGTTGGGGATCTGGAACGTCACCCCTCCAAGGGGGTGCGGAACGATACAAAGAGGTTCATCGCTGGGCTTCATGACTTCGCGGAGTTCGGGGAAGTAGGCCATGGGGATTGCTGGTTAGGATCGAATGAGGGCGCAGATCCAGGTGGCAGTCGCGAAGCCGGCACAGAAAATGCAGGACGCGAGAAGGGATGCGGTCCAGTGGTTGAGGCGAAACTCCCCACGGCTGACGGTCATTCCAGCGTTCTCAAGAAGCTGGCGCGTTTCGGCGTGCGATAGGCGTTCGCTCTCACATGCATTGCGGGAGAGCGGGCGCCTTGCCCACTTGAGCATCTCGGGGTCAGCTCTCATGATGCACCTCCGAACAGGTGGTGGGCAATCCAGCCCAGGAAGCCGATGCTGATGCAGAGCGATATCGTAACAGAGCCGATAGTGCGCTCGATTTTGAGCGGGAACTTTCCAATCATCAGTGCACCCAAACAGAAGAGCGTACTAATGATATAGTTGATGAAGAGTGCCCAAAGTAGAGTGTTCATGATTTTGCCTTTTGTTCAGTCTTGGGGTTGTGGGCTGCGAGCATGGCCTCGGGGCCGGCAGGCATGTGCGCCCAGGCGATCACGGTCTGCTCGACGTCGTGGCCGCTGAGCCAGACCCAGCAGCCGTCCATGTGGAAGGCCGCGTCGACCTCGCCGTCAGCACAGCAGACCAGGACGGTGAGGTAGTCGTCGGGGAGCTGGGCCACGTCGGTCCAGTCGGCGCCCAGGTTGCTGTGCGGCGCGACGACGGCGGGGGCCTCGAGCTCCTTGAAGATCCGGCGGAACGCCGCGGCCTGGTCGTTGAGGGTGGCCTTGAGTGAGGTGTCCATATCCTGGCAGGGATGGGACAGAGCCACGCGATTGAGGGCGGCCGCCTCGCGCAGGAGCTGGTCGATGTAGGAGGGGATCACAGCACACCTCCTGCAGAGACAGGGAGCC
>JAHFTI010000169.1:4635-8178 GCA_023265535.1 Opitutaceae bacterium | reverse complement strand
AAAGGGCTGATAGCTTCCCATCTCCGTCTCATTGCCGAGCCAGAGTGTCTGCTCATTGAACTGCACGCGTTCCTCGCCCACGCCACCAAAGAGCATCGCACCCAGGCTACCATTGCCCAGGGGCAGCGCCTCCAGCCACTCGGTCGCGGGCTGCGCATACCAGAGCTTCAGGTCCTGCTGCCTCGCGGCTGGCGAGGCGGCAAAAGCCAGTGAGTGGGCAAAAAGAGCGAGGAGAACCAGGAGCAGTTTCATGAGTCCGGAGGGGTGAACGGTGGAGGGCTTCAGCGGGAAACGGAGATTGAAGGGAAGGAACCCGCCCGACCGAGGCTCCCGTGAGCGTGCACAAGAGGCCTGCAGTTACGGGGGCGAAACGGCGTGCGGTTTACTTCCATTGATAGCTCTGAGCCTTCTCCAAGTGGATGAGGCGGGTTTCTGTTCCATGGCGCACCAACACGGTGGCAGGGCCTGCCAGGTTGCGAACAGTGGCGCTGGTCAGGCGTCCTTTCTCCCAGGAGAGATCCACCTCAAAGCCGCCGCGTGCGCGCAGGCCGGTGATGCGGCCCTCCGACCAGGCGTCAGGCAAGGCAGGCAGCAGGTGCAGGACCCGCTTGCCCTCCTGCCTCGTGTGGCTCTGCAGGAGCATCTCGCACACACCCGAGGTGTAGCCCCAGTTGCCGTCCATCTGGAACGGAGGATGGGTATCGAACAGGTTCTTCAGGATGCTGCCCTTGAACAGTTCCCCGACCAGCTTGTGCGACCGGTTGCCGTCGTGGAGGCGCGCCCAGAAATTGATTTTCCAGGCCTTGCTCCAACCGGTCGAAATGTCGCCCCTTGCGTTGAGCGTGACACGAGCCGCCTCGGCAAGGAGAGGGGTGTTGATGGGATCGATCTGACGCCACGGATGCAGGGCAAAGAGGTGCGAGGTATGGCGGTGCTTGTCGTTCGGATCATCCACATCCTGCATCCACTCCTGAAGCTGGCCCCAGCGCCCGATCTTGGGTGCCAGCAGCCGGTTCCGCATCGAGGCGACCTTGGCTCGGTATTCAGGATCCACTCCCAGGATCTCGGAGGCCTCCAGGAAATTGCTGAACAGGTCCCACACAATCTGCTGGTCATAGGACACGCCGGGATGCGGCGTGCGATCCCCTTCCTTGATCACAAGCACGCCCTTCTCCAACACGGGCCCATGCTCCGGCGACCAGCCGTCGGGTGTGACCAGGGTGCCGCCCGGTCCCTCGACCAGGCGATCCTCCCAGAACTCGACGGCCTCCTTCAGACCCGGGTAGGCTACGCGCTGGAGAAACTCACGGTCCTGCGTGAACTCATAGCGGAACCAGAAATGCTGCATCAGCCAGGCGCTCTGCGGGCGATGCACGCCCCAGCGCGAACTGCCGCCGAAAGGGTTCGTCGTGCTGTAGCTTGACCAGCCGCGTCCCTTGGCCGACTTGACCCGCGGGTCCTGCGTGTTGCGATACATCACCGCCATGTTCTGCACCCACTTGAAAAGGGGCTCATGGCATTCGGAAAGCCCCGTGAGTTCTGCAGGCCAGTAATTCATCTGTACGTTGATGTTGGCCGTATAACCGGAGTACCAGGCCGGCTTGAGGTCGTTGTTCCAGATGCCCTGCAGATTGGCCGGGAGACCACCCGGACGGGAACTGCTGATGAGCAGGTAACGCCCGTACTGGAACAGCAGGGCCTCGAGCCCCGCGTCCGCGCCGCCTCCTTGGCGGGCCTTCAGGCGCTGGTCCGTGGGCACGGAGGCATCGCTTTTGCCGAGCTCAAGCGCCACACGGGAAAACAGGGAACGATAATCGGCCACATGCTCCTCGCGCAAAAGGGCGAAGGGTTTTCGGGCGGCAATCTCGAGACGATCCGCGACACGACGATGAGGGGGCTCCCCTCTCCATTTGCGCTGCGGGTCATTCGCAAAGGAGGTGCCGGCAGCCAGCAGCACCGTGACCGCGTCCGCCTTGGTCACAACGAAGGTGCCATTCACAACCGCGAGTTCGCCTCCCTCGTTGAGCACCCACACCTGCGCCTCGTAGTCCAGGCCGTTCTCAAGTTTTCCCACGGACCTGAGGGTGCGCCCCTCGGCACTGATGGTCGCCCCATGCCTGTCCGTCAGGCGAAGGGTGCCGCTGTAGCCGCCACGCTTGTCCGCCGTGAAGCGGTACACCAGCACCTGCGCAGGGTGGCTGGAGAACGCCTCACGCGTGTAGAGCGCATCCTTCGTGCGGTAGCTCACGCGGTGCAGCGCTTCGTTGAGATCGAGCTCGCGGCGATACTCGGTCGCCTGTTCGTGCTTCCACGCGATGAACAGGTCACCAAAGGGCTGATAGCTTCCCATCTCCGTCTCATTGCCGAGCCAGAGTGTCTGCTCATTGAACTGCACGCGTTCCTCGCCCACGCCACCAAAGAGCATCGCGCCCAGACTGCCATTGCCCACCGGAAGCGCCTCAAGCCACTCGGTCGCGGGCTGCGCATACCAGAGCTTCAAATCCCGCTGCCCCGAGTCGGCGGAGGCGGCCCAAACCAGGCTCGACGCCAGGAGACTGAGAAGAAATCCGAGCAGTTTCATTTGTTGGCGGAGGAAGTTGCCTTCGTGGCTGAGGCGAGGGGGATCTGGACGTTGAAGGAAATGCGTCCGCCCTTCTGGTACCCATCGGTGGCTCCGAAGAGGGCAATGGGCTCCTCCCCGGAAAAGAGAAGGGCAGGCCGCTCCACCTTGTCCTTGCTGCCTGTCCCATCACTCCAGAAAAAGGCGCTGCCCAGGACCTTGGGCTGGGCCGCGGCCTTCCAGGTGAAGCCATCCATCGATTCGAACAGGGCAAGCCCTCCGGAGGCTCCCGTGAACTTGCCCACGACGTCGCGGGCCACGGCGTAGTAGCGATTGCCGTGGGTGCGGCTGAACCAGATGTAGGGGTCCTCGGCGAGCATCCAGTGCCCGGCCGCGTCGGCACCTTCCACCTCGAACACCCGGCCCGGTTTCTTGACATAGGGACCCTCGGGGGTCTCCGCCAGGGCCACGCCATAGCGCACGTTGCCACCCATGAGTTTGCCAGGGACAAGGGGGACCGCCTTGTACACCACGAGCAGGCCCCCATCGGGCCGCGTCGCTGCGGCGGGATTGGCCACACAGAGGGAATCAAAGGCCGTGGGGTCGGCACTGACGTCGATGATCGGGTGGTCAAGGCGGCGCCACGGGCCCTCCGGCTTGTCGGCGATGGCCACGCCGATGCGATCGTTGTTGCGATGGGTGGCATACACTCCATCGCCCTGGTTGCCGATGTAGAAGAGCAGATAGCGCCCCTTGTGGCGGACGATGTTCGGATTGTGCGTCATGTCCGAGTCCCAGTACTTTTTTCCCGTCGCGGGATTCAGGCCGCGAGGAGGAAGCACGACGTCGGCGAAGCGATACGGCCCGAGGGGCTGCTCTGCGACGGCGTGGGCAATCTCGGAGTGGATCGCCCAGCCGGGGTGAAAGCCTCGCGCGATCGGCCAGCGCGAATAGTAGAGGTGATAACGGCCGTCATCCGAACG
>JAHFTI010000169.1:2499-4625 GCA_023265535.1 Opitutaceae bacterium | reverse complement strand
ACAGCCTGCACGAGCGCACCCAGGTCGAGTGACTTCGGCTCGGCCAGCCCGGCGGTCCCCTTTGCAGCGACACTCAGCTGCGCACTCCGCTGCATGTATCCAAAACCGTAGGACGAGTCCACCGGGAGGCCCTCGGCCACCTGCAGGATGCCATCACCGGGCACGGGCTTTCCGAAGGCGGTACGAAGGCTGCCGGTGAAGGTGGGCGCGCTGCGGGAGGCCTCCCTGACGACCAACTCCTCGAAGTCCTCTCCCGCACGCACGACCACACGCCCCTCCTCGACGCGGGCATAATCGAAGTTCAGGGGCGCGGTCAGGCTGACTGCAATGGCGTCGCCGCTCCAGTGCGCCTCCACCCGCGTATCCGCATGGGCCAGGTAGGCCAGGCTGTTGTTGAAGGCGGTGTTGAACTGCACCCAACCCTCCGTCCAGCCGATGCTGGCGATCTCGGGATGATAGGGGTAATGCTGGTTCTTGGGGCTGCCATCGATGACAAACCGGGAGTTCTCCAGCATGCCGATGCCGCCCGGCAGCTGGTTGAACCAACCATGCTCCACGCCCTCCACCTCGCGCGGTGCGTCGTAGGAGAAATGCCGACCGGTCGGGTTGCGGCCGAACATGTTGTCGAAATGCGACCAGGCAAGCTGCTCCATTCTCGCCTGCAATGCGGAATCACGGACCAACGGCTGCGCGGCCAGCAGCACCGCCGGCAGGCCGACAACGTTGCCGGGCTCATTCCACATGGTGGCCTTTTCACCCATGGGGGTCCAACGCTCGCCGTCGTCGAGTTTCCTGAAATCCCAGAGGTTGTCCGAACGGCGGACCACCACCCTTGCCCAGGCCTCGATCTTCTCGCGCAGGCCGGCCGGCGCACGCTCAGGATACTCGCGCAGGAAATGCGTGAGGCCCGTGAGCGTGAGAAACTCGCTCATGCGCTGCCCCTTGGTGGTCTGCGGGTCGTTCCAATCAAGATGGGCGATCATCCACTCGGCCTGTCGGAAGGCGGCGGCGAAGAAGGTTTCCGCATCGGCACGTTTCTCGCGCCGGGCGACCTCAAACATCAGGAAATTCGGCTGCACGGAAAAGCCGGGGGGATAACAGCCCTTGGTCGTGCCAATCCGTGTCTTGAGGGCCAGCAGGTCGTGTTCGGGGCTCTCATCGTAGGGGTACTTGCGATCGCAGGCCTGTTCACTCCAGCTCGAGAAGGCGTAGTCGCGCACCACGGTGTAATTCTGTTCCGGAAGCCACTTCTTGAGCCAGGGCCAGGCGTAAAGGAAATAGGCCAGCTGGGCCTTCAGGTGTTCATGCTTGAGCTGCTGCGTGACAATGATGTCCGCGCCCCAATGGATCAGCTTCACCACGTCGGGAGCATCCTCACTGTAGGGCTGAAGTTTCCCCCAAAGCCCTGGCGTCGTCGGAGCCTCATAGCGGACCTGGTGAGGCATACGTTCGTAGGCGGAAGGATTGGAGAGGTACTGGGGAACCAGGGTGTGGAGTTCCCAGCCGAAGTGATGATCGTCGCGCCAACCATAGGAACCCCGGCACACCTCACGCCAGTTGCCCACGTAATGTCGGCTGTCGATCATGAAGTTGACCGCGTTCTGATAGCTGACCCGCTCGAGCCAGGAGGGCGCGATACGGAATGGCACAGAGAGCAGGGCCCCCGCCTCAACGACAAAGTCCTCCTCGGAGTTCGGGTTGAAGGCGGAGAAGTCTCCGACCTGAGCCTTGACCTGCCCCTTGAACTCGGCGGGCCCACCCTTCGCCTTGCGGACAACGAAGGCAGTTCCGTCGGGCAGGTTGGGAGCAGTGAAACGCTTGGGTTTTCCAAGATTGAAGCCGCTTTGGTTCAGGAGAATCGGCAGGCGGAGAGTGACCGCGCCCTCCCGTTTCCCTGCCGGCAAGACAGCAGGCGGAATCGCGGTTCCGGTCGCCTTAAATACGACGATCTCCTGCACGCGGGCATAGCCGTCCGGAGTGGCCGTGATCCACAGGCGGAGACGATCCGTCGACACCACCACCGTGTCATCAAAGGCGACGGCCAGCGCCTGCTTCCTGTTATCCACCACGCGCCCCGAAGGCACATCCTCCCACGCCCCATCGCGCAGGTACTGGACCGTGAAGCT
>JAHFTI010000169.1:0-2489 GCA_023265535.1 Opitutaceae bacterium | reverse complement strand
CGCGAGGGTGTGGCGAGCCCCCAGGTTCAACTCCAGCCAGGAGGGCTGCGTGGTATGGACGCTCGTCCAACGCGACTCAGGAGACACCACGCCATCGATGGCCCGCGCAGGCCCGTGATCACCCATGACGGTGCTGGCAGTGGCGGCACGGGGCTTGAGGGACACAGGGGCGGGCGTCGGCGCCGAGACCGAAGCCGCGCCCGGCACAGAGGCAGGGACAGGGACGGGGGGCGGGACCGTGGCAGCCAGGGAAAAGTGGGGCGAGGAGAAGGTCCCCGCGAACACCAGGACGGAGCAAAGGAAAACAAAGGACTTTTTCACGAGGATATCTCCGTTGATTATTCAGGACGATACAGCTGAACCTCCGCCAGGCCCGGGGCTCCTTTTGCGCACTCCAGCGTGATCCGGACCTTCTGCAGCTTCACCTGCCCAAAGGCTCCCTTGAACCCATGGCCCTCCGTGCTCCCCTCGGTGAGCTTTATCCAGCCGTCGGCGCCGAGGCCCTCAACGACATACTTCTGTCGCAAGCGCGGCCAGACATCCGGTTCGTCGCAGCCGATTCCATTGAGGTCGACGCTGCGTCCGAGATCTATCTCGAGGGAGGCTACCTTCGTCTCCAGCGGGGCGCGCCAACGCCGCTCACCGGTTCCATCCAGGACATTGGCAGCAGCGCTGCCCTCCTGCGAAGCGGAAGCGGTAGCCGTGGCGCCAACCGTGGGAAGGGGCTGCACCACTGGCTCGCCTGACAGCTGCAGGACCACAACGGAGTCGACGGGATCGGGAGCCTGTGCTGGAACCGAGATGACGAGGCGCTCCGCCTCCTGCGCGACAGACAGTGTGCTGCCGGGTGAGCCCATCAGCCAGGCCGCCTTGGCCTTGTTCCGGACAGGCACGCGCAGCTTTCCATCGCGGGGCCAATCAAAGACGTGCAAATAGAGCAGGTCGCCTTTCCGCGTCGCCACGCCCCAGGAAAGGTGGGCAAAGGGACCGGCGCTTGTGCCGTAGATCGACTCGCCGTTGACACGAAGCCAGCGCCCCATGTCACACAGGCGCTCGACGCAGGGGGCGGGGAATTCCCCTTCCGCGGTGGGTCCGACGTTGAGGAGGAAATTGCCCCCCTTGGCGCAGATGTCCGCAAGCTTTCGAATAAGTTCGGAGGAGGACTTCCAACGGTCATCGGCGGCGTTGTAGCCCCAGTGCCCGTTCATCGTCATGCAAGTCTCCCAATCCCCCTTGAAGCCGGTCACGGGCACGAATTGCTCCGGGGTTCCGGTGTCACCGCCGAAGCCGGTGCCGAGGCGATTGTTGGTGATCAGGCCGGGACGAAGCTTCGTCAGTGCTGCCAACTGCCGGGTGCGGGCGGCGTTCATCCAGGTGGGAGTGTCCCACCACAGGATGTCGATCGGGTATCGGGTCAGGAGCTCCGTGACCTGAGGCTCGGCGATGTTCCTGAGGTAGGAGTCAAAGGAGCCCTTGTGGGCCTCATCCCAGCCCCCACCCTCCTGAAACCCGGACTTGGCGCCGCCCTCGTGGATCCAGTCCTGGGCCTGGGAGTAATAGAACCCAATCTTGAGGCCCTTGGACTGGGCTGCCTTCACGAGCGGGCCAAGGAGATCGCGCCTGTAGGGCGTGGCGTCCTCGATGTCCCAACTCGTGGCAGCGGAGGGGTACAAGGCGAAACCATCGTGATGCTTCGAGGTGATAACCACATAGCGCATGCCCGCATCGCGGGCGATCTCCGCCCAGAGCGTGGGATCATATTTGACCGGATTGAACTTGGCGGCGAAGCCTCGGTACTCCGCCACGGGGATCTTCGCTGAATGCATGATCCATTCGCCGTAGGTTTTCTTGTCCCCGTACGCGCCGGCAGGCACGGCATAGACGCCCCAGTGGATGAAGAGGCCGAACTTGGCCTCGCGCCACCAACGCATGCGCGCATCGCGAGCCGCGGGAGTCTCCACCGAGCTTGCGCCCACGGGCGTGGCATCGACGGTGACGCCGGCTGTGGGCTCGGCATCGGGCGCGGCCACGCTGCTCTGCAGCGGTGACACAAATGGAAGGAGCGCCAAGGCGGCCAGGCGCAAGGCATGGGAGGAGTGCGGGGTCAGCATGGGGAGTTTCGGTTGGGGAAAGAGAATGCCCGAGGAGCCAGCGTTCCCGGGCCATGGGTGAGGCCACAAGAACTGGACTGGGCATCAGCATCCTCCGAGTCGACTTTGCCGACCATCCCTGTACTTGTAAAATCGTTCACTGCTCAGGAAAAAGGCAGTCCCCTGCTGCCTGGGAACCTGCACACCCGCCTCCTACCGAGCATGATACCGGGGCCAAAGGACGCTTTCCTCGGGGGGCGACTGCGCCCCCTGTTGATCCCGTCAGGGCTTTGCCATCCTGGCTTGCATCACCACGGAAGCCCCCAGGCCCACCCTCTTGGATTCGCCCGTCTGCAGTAGCAGTGTGAGAGTACGAGGCTCGGTTCCGGGCGGCACCTC
>JAHFTI010000168.1 GCA_023265535.1 Opitutaceae bacterium | reverse complement strand
CGCCCGCCACCACCCTCGCCCCCTTCCCACAAACAACACCCACCAACCGCTCCCATGGAATTCCCCGCACGCACGACCAGCGCAGAAATCGAATTGGGCTCGACCTTCCAGCCGAAGTTCGGCGCCGATGGCCTGATCCCCTGCATCACCCAGGACATCGCCACCGGCCAGGTCCTCATGTTCGCCTTCATGAATGCCGAGTCCCTCGGCCATACTCTCACCACCAAAAAGGCCACGTACTGGAGCCGCTCCCGCAACAAACTTTGGGTCAAGGGCGAGGAGTCCGGAAACGTGCAGATCGTGAAGGAAATCTACACCGACTGCGACCAGGACGTCATCCTCATCAAGGTCGAGCAGAACGGGCCCGCCAACGCCTCCTGCCACAACGGCTACAAGTCCTGCTTCTACCGCCGCCTCAAGGACGGTCCCGGCTTCCAGACGGAACTCGTCGCCGAGCGTCTCTTCGACCCCGCCACGGTGTACAAGAAGAAGTGAGCGATCACTCCTCCGCTGCGTAGAGCGCCAGGTAGCCCGCCGCCGACTTCGCCCAGCTGGAATCGCGCCGCATGCCGCGGGCCTGCACCTCGGCATGGCGCCCGCGATCGGCCCAGAGCAGGAGCGCACGGGCAAGGCCGTCATGGAGACCGGTGGGAGTGGCCGGAAAGTTGATGCCTGTGCCGTTCAGGGGATCCGCATCGATGTCGATGACCGTGTCGCGCAGGCCACCCACGCGGCTCACGAGCGGCACGGTGCCATAGGCCAGCGAATACATCTGGTTCAGCCCGCACGGCTCGAAGAGCGAGGGCATCAGGAAGAAATCGGAACCCGCCTCGATGAGATGGCTCATGCCCTCGTCGAGACGATTGGCCACCCAGATCTTGCCGGGCATGGTGGCACACCAGCCGCGCAGGGCCTCCTCATAGCGACGATCGCCCGCGCCCAGGACAACCAGGCGCACGTCCTCGCGCACAAAGAACTCCTTGTTGGCGAGCAGCAGGTCGATGCCCTTCTGCTCCGAGAAGCGGCACACCATGCCAAAGACCGGCACGCCCGGCTCCGCCTGGAGCCGCGCCATGCGCAGCAATTCGGAGCGACAGTCACCCTTGCCCTGCAGCGCGTCCACCGAATAGGTGGAGGGAAGGAACTTGTCGATCGACGGATTCCAGACGGCCGTGTCAATCCCGTTGAGGATGCCGCTCAGGTCGTCCACACGATGGGCGATCACACCCTCGAGTCCGCAGGCGAAGTCAGGAGTCTGGATCTCGCGCGCATAGCTGGGACTGACGGTGGTGATCTTGTCGGCGAACAGGATGCCGCCCTTCATCATGCTCAACTGCCCGTAGTACTCGATGCCGTCGATTCCCATGAATTCGTCGGGCAGGTTGGTGCGATGATAGCCGCGCAGGGGGAAAATTCCCTGGAAGGCGATGTTGTGGATCGTGAAGACGGTGAGGCCGGCGAGCGCGTTGCGATTGCGACGCTCGGCACAGCGCAGGAGCAACGGCAGCAGGCCCGTCTGCCAGTCATGGCAATGCACCACGTCCGCGTTCAGGGTGAGCAGGCGCAGGCTGTCCACGACCGCCTTCTGGAAAAAGAGAAAGCGGTGATAGTTGTCCTCGTAATCGCGCTCCCCATTGCCGTAGAGGCCGCGCCGGTCGAAGAACTCGTCGCGGCAGACCAGGTAGATGCTGAGGTTGGGGCGCGGCGAAAAGCGACGCAGCTCACCGGAGAAATACTCGTCGCCCATCTCCACGCGCAGGCCGAGACAGCGCTCCGACTTGAGGGCATCCGCATGCTCAAGCGCCGCCCGGTATCCCGGGAGGAACACCGACACCTCATGCCCCTGATCGGCCAGCGTGGCCGCAATGGAGGCAGCCGCATCGGCGAGTCCTCCGGTTTTCACGTAGGGGTAAAGCTCACTGGCCACGTGGACGATCTTCATCGGCCCAAGCCATAGGCAGGCCTCGCCGGGAATCCAACCCGAAATGCTACGTAAAGTGTGTGTAACACCCGCCACGCGTGAATGCTTTGCAGCAAGCCGACGCTTGCGGAAAGAGGCCTCCGCTGCAATGTGGGCTCATGAGCCTCCGTGAGCAGATCATCGACCTGATGCAACAAGACGGCTTCCGCCCCACCGACGAGGCCGGACTGCTCAAGCAACTCGGCCTCCACAAGAAACAGAAGGCCTCCCTCGCCCACGAGGTGCGCAAGCTGCTCTCCCAGGGAGAACTCCTGCGCGTGCAGGGCGACCGCCTCCGCTGGAGCGGTTCCGCGGGCGAAATCACCGGCACCCTCTTCGTCAAGGGCTCCGGCCGCGCCAGCGTGCGACCCGATGCCGGCCAGGAAGGCGCCGAGGAGGGCGACATCTCCATCGACGACGACTACACCGCCAACGCCCTGCACGGCGACAAGGTCGCGGTACGCGTGCTCGCCTCGCGCCGCCACAACCGGCACACCGACACCGATTCCCGCCTCGGCCGCATCGTGCGCATCGTCGAGCGCAGCCGCGAGACCATGGTCGGCACCCTGCTCACGGGCGGACGTGTCACCCGCCTGCAACCGGACGACCCGCGCCTGCCCCAGGTCGTCATCACCGACTCGCAGGTCGAGAAAAGCGCGAACGGCGACAAGGTCGTCGTCAAGCTCGCCCCTTGGGACGACCCCCGCTCCCCGCTCAGCGGCGTGATCGAGCGCAGCCTGGGCAAGCAATGGGAGCCGCGCGCCGAACTGCTCGGCGTCTACGAGAAGTTCAATCTCGCCACCGAGTTTCCCCAGGCCGTCGAGCGCGAGGCAAAGGCCCTCCCCACGCAGGTGCGCCCCTCCGACCTCGCCGGCCGCCTCGACTACAGGCAGATCCCGACGATCACCATCGATCCCGACGACGCCAAGGATTTCGACGACGCACTCTCCCTCGAGCCCGAGCCCAACGGTGACCTCAAGGTCGGCATCCACATCGCCGATGTCTCCGCCTACGTGAAGCAGGGCGGCGCCCTCGACCTGGAGGCCCGCGAACGCGGCAACTCCACGTACCTCGTGGGCACCGTGGTTCCCATGCTGCCCGAGCGCCTGTCGAACGGGCTCTGCTCCCTCGTCGAGGGGGAGGACCGCCTCACGCTCGCCGCCTTCATCACCTTCGACAAGGCGGGCCGCCCCAAGAAGACCGAGTTCGGCCGCGCCGTCATCCGCAGCCGCAAGCGCCTCAGCTACCGCCAGGCGCAGGCGCTCCTCTTCCTGCAGGACTTCGACGAGATCCGCGCCCTGCCCGCCCTCGCCAAGCACCAGACCGGCGCCACCGGCCGCCCCCTCTCGGAGCTCAGCGACCTCGAGCTCGTGGACCTGCAGAGCTGGCTGCGGAAACTCTGGGCGATTGCCAAGAAGCTGCGCGCCTCGCGCATGGCACACGGCAGCCTCGACCTCGACATGCCCGAGACGAAGATCTTCGTCGACGCAAAGGGCTATGCGGAGCGCCTCGTCAAGATGGTGCACGACGAGAGCCACCAGCTCATCGAGGAATTCATGCTGGCGGCCAACGAGGCCGTGGCGCGTGTCACGCGCAGCAAAAAACTCCACTCGGTGTACCGCGTGCATGACGCCCCCGACTTCAAGAAACTCGCCGAATTCCGCGAGTTCGCGGCCATCCTGGGTGTGACCTGCGGCGAGCTCACGCGCCCCGAGGAGGTGGCCAAGATGCTCGCCACGGCCGAGACCCATCCGCAGGGGCACCTGCTCAAGTCGATGTTCCTGCGCAGCCTGAAGAAGGCCTGCTATCGGGCCACCCCCGACGGCCACTACGGCCTGTGCAAAAAGGACTACACCCACTTCACCTCGCCGATCCGCCGCTACGCGGACCTGATCGTGCACCGCGTCCTCATCCACCACCTCGAGGGCGGGGCGGGAGCCGAGGGACGCGCCGCCCCCGGCACGCGTGCAGACCTCGAACAGCTCGCCGACCATATCAGCGACACCGAGACGAATTCACAGGAGGCGGAGCGCGAGTCGCAGAAGATCAAGATCCTTGAGTTCTTCGAGCGCGAACTGGCCAAGAAGCCGCTGAACCGCTTCGAGGCGATCATCACCGAGGTGCGCGCCAACGGGCTCTTCATCGAGCTCACCGAATCGATGACCTTCGGCTTTGTGCCGATCGCCGCGTTCACCGACGACGAGTACCAGCGCAACCAGAACGGCAGCGCCCTCGTGGGACGCCGCCGCCAGAAGAAATTCCCCCTCGGCAAGAAGTTCGACGTCGTGGTCCACAACGTGGACCGCGTCCGCCGTCTCATCGATTTTGCGCCGGCGGGGTAAGCGATCAGGGTCCGACCTGAGTGCTCAGGATTGCGGCGCTGCCACCGACGCCACTGAAGATGCACTCGAGACGGAGGACGCGACCGCAGGCAAGCCCCCAACGGGGGCACCGGCAGCCTCGACCACGACCGGCGGGGGCGGAGCCGCCCTGAACATTGAGAGGGTGGGCTTGGGCGTGGGAACTGCAGGTAGGGTTACGGGCACCGCAAGAAGATCATCCACCAGCTTACGATACGCCTCAATGTTGGCAGGATTGGTGTTTCTATAGCGATCAAGGACCGCCTCATTCCTGACCCGATATTCCTCGAGATGGCTGTCGTGATGCTCCAACGCATAGATCATCTGTTCGCTGCCCTGCTCGGCATCGAAACCCTCATAGTAATAACCGCCATCTTTGATGATATGGGCGTTGTGAACCAGAGGATACCCCAAGTACAGGGCGTCGAGATAGGCATAATTCAGCGCATTCTCCCACTGGTGGGCGACCACGACATCCGTGAAATGACTAAGGATGTAGGACACCGAATACCTGCTGTCAAAGGAGGCCGCCTTTTCCTTGATGAGCCGCAGCTTGCTTACGAGGGACACAAACATCGGGTTTTCCCGGAGCTGCCGCGAATTGGTCACGTACATCATCTTGAGCAGGTCCGGCCGCTTGCAATACACCTTCTCGGCAATGAGCAGGTCGTACATGCAGAACTTCACCACATCGAGATTCGGCTCGAAGCAGGCCGCGCGCTTGGGCAGGGTACCAGGCCTATAGCGACCATTGTTGGGCATGCCCTTGGTGGAAAGTTCGAGGAACTCAGTACCCCAAAGGAAAGGCACATGTTTCACGGGCCTCTTGTAGAGTGTCTCGATGTAGTGGTGACAGGTGTTCACCATCTGCGGAATCAGCCAAAACTCATCGATGCAGTCCTCATGCTGCCTGGAGTGCTTGCCTCCCTTGAAGATCATGTCCTGCATGTCCATGATGTAGCGAGTGCCCACCAGGTAATAAACCACCTTGCAGCCCCGGTCCTTGAGGTAACGCGCAATCAACGGCTGAACTTCGCTGCCGATCAGAATGAGCATATCGAGTTCGTCGACAACCTCGAGTATGGGTTTGACGACATACTTCTTGGTGTCCCAGCCCATTCTGTCGGTCACCGGAAAATCCTTCACTCCCGGGACATCGGTGATGATGACATTGTAACCGGCCAGCATCAGGGTTTCAGCCAGATAGAAGATGTTCATCCTGGCGCCGCTGGACCATACGGAAAATTTCTCGTCGCAGATCTGGATGGTGAGGCCGATGGTCTTCTTCTTCATGGGGAAAGTGGAGTGGGAAGGCGCCGATGCAAATGAGAGCCCGCCCCATCGCAAGACAAATGGCCATGCCACAGGGGACAGAGGGCCCGCCGCCCCTACCGCCCGGCGGGCCGCACGCGCAGGTCGATCACCGTGTCGTACAGGGCCGGGTGCCGCGGGGGGATGTATCCAAAATTCAACTTCACGCGCTCGTCGACGTCGGGCTCGTCGGGGAAGCGTTCCTGCAGGATAAGGCCCACCATCTCCTTGGTGCACCACTCGGTGTCGGCGCTGAGTGAGCCGTACTCGTCCAGGTAACGCAGGGAGCTGCGCGTGGCGGCGGGGTCGGGCAGCACGATGTACACGCGCGGGTCCTTGGAGGGATTGATGCAGGCGGTCTCCCGCTCCAACAACTGCAGCTCGCGCGACTGCGGCATCGCAAAGAGTTCCTCGCTGCTGTGCGCCGCCTGGATCGCGCCCAGGCTCACCAGGCCGAGCATGACCACAAAGGCCAGGTGCCTGCCCAGCCGCGGGACCAGGTCCCCCAGCTTCCACAGCGAATGCATCAGGAAGACCACCACGACCCCGGTGAGCGCATAGAGCGTGCGATAACTCGCCCAGCGCTCGGCGGCGATCAGGCTCACCGCATAGGCCAGGGTGCAGAAGGCCAGTCCCCCCGCGAGCACGAGCAGTCCATGCCGCCAGCCCTCGCGCCTGCACTGCACCACCAGCCCCAGCACAATCACAAGCCCCACCAGGTACGCCGTGAGGTCGTGGCCTGACACGGGACGCCCCAGGCTGTCCTCCAACACAAAAAGTCCCAGCACATTGTCCAGCGGCTCGCGCAGGAACCACAGCAGCTTGCCCGGCAGGTCGGCCTCGAAGCAGACACGCTTGGAGGACGGGAACCCCTCCAGCAGGAAAAGTCCCTTCACGACCACGAAGGCCATCACCAGGGCCAGGCAGACCAGGGCAACATGGTGGATCATCCAGCTCAGCGAGCTGCGCGTCTGCGCCCGCCCCCACAGGAGAAAACCCGCCGAGAGCGGCACCACATACACCAGGGCGTCGGGCTGGTACACCAGCAGGCCGCACAGGAGCACCGCCGTCCCCGCCAGCACCCACGGCAGCCGGCGCAGCGGCCGGGGGTCGCGCAGCCCGCGGTCGTTGAGGGCAAAGGCGAGCACGCCGAGCGCCGCCGCAAAGGCATGCGGCCAGCAGCTGCCCCAATTGATGACCACCTGCGCCGAGGGCAGCAGACCGAGGAGCAGGCCACACAGGAGCGACACCCGCCGCGGCCAGCCCTGCCGCTCGAGCAGCCAGGCCGTGAAGGCGCAGACCACGCCGATGCTCAGGGCGCCCAGGATGCGCGCCCAAGGAAGCGCGTTGATGCCGTGCAACTCCGCAAAGGTGGACTCCACCAGCATGCCGTAGAGCGGCCGCCCCTGCGCCGCACAGAACATGAACAGCTTGCCCGGCTCCTCGTGCGCCTCGCGCAGCGTGGAATAGTCATCCCTGAAACCAAAGCGCAGCCAGAGCCCGTCCCAGAAGAGGAAACTCGGGAGCAGGACAAGGGAAACCAGCAGCAGGTATCCTAGCAATTTTTGCCGAACAAAGGACGGCATGGGGGTATTGGCCGCGCATTTCGCCGCACGATCGCCCCGGGCTCAAGCATGTAAATTTCATGCATCGCATGACCACCCCTCATAGCAGGCCCAGCTCCCCCTGATCGACCGGGCGCTTCAGGCCAAGAAAGCCGCCATAACGTTCCACCCAGTCATCGAGCTTCCCAAGGTAATTGTCCGCATCATACGGTGCCGACACCGCATCGAACAGTTCAAGGGGGCGCGCACGCTGCCAGTCGCTCGCGCGCCCCTTCACCTTCGCCGTGATGTAATAGGCCACGCGGTCCCCCATGCGCGGGCGCGGTGTGAGCTGCAAGGCCGCCTCCGCCGCCGCGCGACGCGGCTTGCCACCGCCGGCGATGAAGGACTCGTAGGCCTCGGGCGACATCCCCAGCACCTCGCCCTTCGCAATGAGCTCCGCGGGCAGGGTGCGCGCCGCGATGCGCTCGCGGTACTCCGCCACCAGCGCCGCCGGATCGTCGCCTGGCAGGTCGAGCAGGCGCCGGATCGCCGCGTCGGTGAGGCGCCTCAGGTAGGGCTCCATGCCGCGCGAACGTAGCGCGCTGCCACGCAGGATCACCCGCTTCCCGTCGCACAGCGCGTAGTTCTTGCTCTTGTAGCAGAACATCGCCGTGTAGCGCCCGTCGTACTCCAGCTCGATGCCCGCCGGCAGGATGGGGCGCACCAATTCGAGCAGCGCGTCCGGATCCTGGAAGTAACGCTCCGAGGACAGGTAAATGCCGTCCGTGTCCGCCTCGAGCAGGAGGCAGCCCTGGCGAGCGAATTCGTCGATGAGGGCCTGCAGGAGTTCGCGTCCGCGGCGCGTGACCTCCGCCGCCAGCTCGCCATCGCCGAAGCGTGCGCCCGCGAAGCCGAGGTAGCCGTAGAAGGAGTTGATCAGGATCTTGAAGCTTGCCTGCCGCGCCTGCGCCTCGGCGCGCAGGGCCGGGTCGGGCGAGGTGCGCGCGAGCTGCTTGAAATGGAGGC
>JAHFTI010000167.1 GCA_023265535.1 Opitutaceae bacterium | reverse complement strand
TTCAGGTCGCGCTGGTAATGCATGGCCCGCAGGTGGGCGTTGATGCGCGCATCGATTTCCTCGATGAGGAACGGCTTGGTGATGTAGTCCACGCCTCCCGCACGGAAGCCGCGGATCTTGTCCTCCGTCTGGCTGAGTGCGCTGAGGAAGAGCACGGGGACGTCGCGCAGGTTGGGCTTGGCCTTCAGCTTTTCGCAGGTCTCGTAGCCGTTCATTTCCGGCATGGAGACATCCATGAGGATGAGGTCGGGCTTTTCCGCGTCGGCGGCGACGAGAGCGGCCTTGCCGCTGGTGACGGGGCGCGGACGGAAGCCCCGTTGGGTGAGCATGGCTGAAAGCAGCTGCAGGTTGATCGGGGTGTCGTCCACGATGAGAATGTTCGCCATAGTGTCGGTGCTGCTGCGCGGTGTGTCGTTCATGGCTTTTCCTCTCTGCCCTGCGGCGGGCTGCTCTCGGTCATCGTCGTGATTGCCTCGTAATCAAAAAGCTCCGCGCGTTCCCTCAGGCGCACGGCCAGGCTGGCGTCCTGCCTGGCCAGCTCATCAATCAGCCTGTTCAGCTGGTCGATGTCGGCACGTTTCGCCGCAAGGTGGATCTGGTCCAGGATCGGGTATGCACCCAGCTGCCGGGGCAGGCTGGGGTGCGCTTCAGCTGCCTGTGCGTAGGCTGGTGCTGAGTCCTTCCGCGGGGCCGTATCGCTGTCGAGCAGGCGGCGCACGGCACCGAGCCTGCCCAGGCTGTCCGCCAGGATCTCCGGCACCTCGCCCTCGGCTTGCGCTGAGGACACCACCCTGGAGATGTCCAGGATCGCATTGATGAGGGCGAGAAGCTCCAGGCCGCTGCGCTCGATCGTCTCCACATTCCGGAGCTGGCTGGGATTCAGCCCTCGTTCCCTGGCGAGCATCTGTGCCAGTCCCAGGATCGCATTGAGCGGCGTGCGCAGCTCATGGGACATGTTCGAGAGGAAGGCGCTCTTGGCACGATTGGCGGCCTCGGCCACGTCGCGGGCATGGAGGATCTCGGTCTCCATGCGCGAGCGCTGCACGAAGTGTCCCAGTTGGGCGCACACCAGCTCGATGGCCGGAATCACGTTCGGACTGCTTACCATGTCGCCCACCACCAGGACGCCGGAGCCGCCCTGGTCGGTGCGTATCGGGAAGGCCAGTACATTTCGGGGCTCACCCATGTTGAGACGCAGGTGCCCGAGTGAGGTGAGCACCTTGAAACGCTGGTCGGTGCCGCGCAGGAGGCGGGCTCCCGTCACGGGTGCCTCCGTCGGGCGCTTGAGGGTGCCTGCGAGCTCATGCGACACCATGCAGAGAAGGTCCTCGGTATCCGGATCCTGCAACCAGAGCTCCACCCACCCGGCCGCAAGGGACTCGGCGATGATGCGGCCCAGTTTGGGCGCCGCTTTCTCCATGAGATGCTCGGTGGCCATCACCCGCATCACACCCTGCAGCATGTCGAGCCGGCCCCGGAGCAGTTTGCGCTCGGTGATGTTTTCCTTCACGGCGAGGTAGCGCATGCCGTGTGTGCCCTTGGTGAAAACGGGGGAAATGATGACCTGCTCCCAGTAAAGCTCGCCACTTTTCTTGCGGTTAAGCAACTCGCCCTGCCACATCTCGCCCCTGTGCAGCGTCGTCCACATGCGCTTGTAAACCTCCTCCGTCATCAGTCCGGACTTCAGCACCCTTGGGTTCTTGCCCAGGACCTCGCCGGCGGTGTAGCCCGAGCTGCGCAGGAAGGGTGTGTTGACGTATTCTATTGCACCCTCGGCGTTGGTCAGGACCACCACCTTCTCGCCGAGGTCGGCGGCCAGGAGCAGCAGCCTTCGATCCTCCTCCTCCTGCTGCGCCTGGGTGATGTCATGGAAGGCCGCGACATAGGACTGGGGCTCCCCCGACTCCTTCCGGGCGCAATTCACGTTGGCCATGATCACGCTGTGCCGCACTCCCGTGGGCTGTGTGCGGTTCGCCGAGGGCGAATCGTGGGGACGCTCCGCGCGAGCTATGAATTCCAGCCTGAGGGTTCCCTGCTTGAGCAGGCGCTCCCGGTCGGCTGCGCACAGGACGTAGGGGAAGCTGTTCTCCAAGCCTCCCGCGGTTCCGAGTTCGTTGCCCTCGAAGAGGCCGGCACAGGCTTGGTTGGCGAAGAGAATGTTTCCGTCCAGTCCGTAGACGGCCAGGGCTTGGGGGGCATGCTCAAAGCTATCGCGGATTAAGCCTGATTCCGTCATGTTCTCCCTGTCTCTGTTGGGATTGGTCGACATTCAAAGCACTCTGCTCGGTGCACTATGTGCCGCCCCGGCGCTCTCGCAACCCCTTGCTTGTGCGTAGAAACCTTTAGCTGCGCGCCTTACGGAGCCCCTACTTGCCCGATTCTTTAGGCTTTGCGGGGAACGCCTTCGCGCCCACACTAGTCATGAAAGCTCCCAACGTGAAATACTCCCTCCTCCCCAGTCTTCTGCTCCTGGCCACCGCCGCCTGCATCGCCGGCGAAGACACGGAAGCATCCCGCGATAAGCTCAGCACACGCATCATGGAGGCTTACAAGGAGTCTCCCGAGCGCCAGATGATGGTCCCCAAGACGGGTGACAAGTCCATCACCGAGCTCAAGAAGCCCAGCACCCCCCTTGTGGCGCCGGACAATTCCGAGTCAGCCAAGGAAAAGTCCCAGGTCGTCGATCTGCCCGCAGTCACCGTGCAGAGTCGCAAGGAAACCGAGACCACTTGGGAGGCCAAGAAGACGGTCGTCGAGCTCGACAAGAAAATCGAGAACGAGAAACAGCGCACCGTCCCCACCGAGGCTGATGAGATCCTCAATGGCAAAAAGCTCTCCATCATGGGAGCCGCCGATGCCGAGGGCCGTGCCACCGACGCCAAGCGCCGCGTGCATGAACTCGAGGTGAAACAGAGCGTCGCTGCGGTGGCCACCGATCCTTCCCGTGAGGAGGAGAACAAGAAGCTGCTCAAGATGCTTCAGGATTTGGAGTACCAGAAACGCCAGCATTGAGCTTGGCCTGGCGCGATCGCCTCCGCCCTCGTTTCAGTCACCTGCAGGGCCCCGACTTGGGGCCCTTTCGTTTTCCACTGCCGGGGCGCAGGCCCGGGAAGGGTAAGCACCTCCTACTGCCGTGCTTTTGCCACCCGTGCCACCAGGTTCTTATCGTCGGCACCCAGGCGCAGGGCCTCATTAAAACAGGCCTCGGCCTGGTCCTTGTTTCCTAGCTGCTTGTGCAGCACGCCGAGTCGGAAATTCACCCCTGCATGACCCGGCGACCCGGCGGGAACAGGGAGCGTGAGGCAGGCCTGAAGTGCCTTGACGCCGTCTTGCTGACGCTTGGAGGCCATGCCGGCGATGCGACCGAGCTCGTAGAGGGCAGGGTAGTCGTTCGGGGTGGCTGCGAGCCGTTCATCACACTGCCTGAAGGCCTGGTCGAACTCCTTGGCCTTTGCCTGCATGCCCACATCCACAAGGAAGCCTCGGGTCGGGGCGATCTCCTTGAGTCGTTTGACCAGGTCCTTGGCCTTGTCCTTGTCGCCCCCGACGATCCAGGGGGCGTTGTCATAGAAGCCCACGAGATTTTCGAGGGAGGCGACATGCTTGGGATCGATCTCGAGGGCTTTCTCCAGCTCCTTCTTTCCCTTGCGCGCATAGCTGATCGAACTCTTGCGTCCCGCCTCACCCAGGAGCGCCATGCCCAAGGCCGCATGAGCCTCGACGTTTTTGGGAGCCAGTTCGACTGCCTTTTCCAGCGTCGCCAACGCTGGCTCGCTTTGCATCATTTGGAGCTGGCATTGTCCGAGCAGGATGAGCGCCTCTGCATCTTCCGGTTTTTCCTTGAGATAAGCCTCGATGAGGGGGCGGGCCTCCGGAACCTTTCGGCTTTCCATCAGGCGGCGCGCCTCGGCGAGGTCGGCGGCATTCAGGCCTACAAAACTCAGGCAAAGCAGGAGGACCAGGGTGGATTTCATCGCCCTTTATACCATCGGGACTTGGACAAGTTTCAAGCATCGCAACTCTTTTCCCATTTCTGGTCTGAGGGCAGCCGGGCGCTGAGTTCGTGCCTGCCCGGGTGGGGCGTGAGTGTCCCGCCCTCCGCAGTCGATGTTTTCATGCGATCCCGATTAGGGGCTCTTGCCAGGGTAGGGCGCACGAGGTGCCTTGATGATCGCCCCACGAAGTCAGTGACATGAAATGCGTGAAAAGTGTTTGCCCAGCACTGCGCAGGGTACACAGTCGTCCTTTCACCCCTGATCACCTGAATGATTGTCGGACTTACGGGAGGTATGGGATGCGGCAAGTCCACCGCTTCGCGCCTTTTTTCTGAACTGGGCTTCCGCCTGATCGATTGCGACGCCATCGTGAAGGAGGAAGTGCTCGTCGACCCTGCGATCGTCGCCCGGATCATCGGACATTTTGGCGCGGCCGTCGCCCCCGGAGGCTGCATCAATCGGTCCGCCCTTGCGGCCAAGGTCTTTTCCCATCCCGAGGAGCTGCGCTGGCTCGAGGCGCTCGTGCATCCCGAGGTGTCCGCCCGCTGGCAGGCGCGTGTCGCCGCCGACCCCGCCGCCTGCTGGGTGGTTGAGGTACCCTTGTTGTTTGAGAAGGACTTGTATAAATTGTTTGATTTTGTGGTCTGTGTCGCGTGTTCTCATTCGCAGCAACTGGTGCGGCTGGAGAAGCGGGGTGTGTCCCGCGAACTCGCCGAGCAGAGAATCGCCCAGCAACTTCCCCTTTCTCGCAAAGTCGAACTTTCCGACTTCGTGCTGTCCAACGACGGCACTCCCGAGTTTCTGAAGTCGCAGGTGACCTGCCTGGCAAAGCGGCTCATGAGTGAGTCGGCGCACCGGCATCCCACCCAAGCCTGATCCCCCTTTACCTTAATATGTCCCTTCCTCCCAAATCCGACAATGACGATGTCCTTCCCGAAGCCGGGGAGACCAAGCCTCGCGCCCGCAAGACCACCCGCGCGGCGGCAGGCGTGAAGCGCGTTCGCACCCGCAAGACCAAGGCTGACAAGGCGGAGTCCGAGGATGTGTCCCGTCAGAGTCCGGACACCGGCGATCTTTTCTCCGGCAATGCCAGCTCCGAGGCCCCCGCCCCCGCTCCCGAGCCCGTGCGTCGTTCCCGCGCCGAGTCCGCGCCGGCCGAGGTCCGCCATGAGGCCCCCGCCCCGAGCCCGGAGCAGTCCGCCCCGCGTCAGGAGCGCCAGGAGCAGCCTTCCCGCGAAGTGCGCCAGCCTGCCCCCGAGGCTCCGCGCAGCGAGTCTCGCCCCGAGCCGGCTCCGTAACCCGTACGCGAGCAGCCCTCCGAGGCGGCACCTGCCGAGCGTCCCGTCTTTGTCCCGGCGCGTCGCGACGATGCCCCCGCCCCCGAGGGCTCCCCCTCTTCCGATTCCCAGTCCCCCTCCTCCGAGGCGCAGCAGGCCTCTTCCGGGGAGTCCCAGCAGGGCGAGCCTGAGTCCCGCCAGGGGCCGGGAGGCGACAACGGCTCCGACCAGCAGCGCACCCAGGGTGGCCAGGGCGGTGGCGGCGGCGACGGCCGTCCCGTCGTCAAGGACCGCAACTACTGGAAGCAGCTCAAGAAGGACAAGAAAAAGTGGAAACAGGAGCAGCGCCAGCATGGCGGTGGTGGCGGTGGCCATGGTGGTCACGGCGGCCAGCGTCAGCATGGCGGCGGTGGCCAGGGACAGCACGGCGGCCATGTCGCCCACGAGAAGCCCGCTCCGCAGCCGCCTCCCCCCGCCTTTGTCCAGAACTTTGGTGACCTTCCCAATCCCGCCCGCTTCGAGGATCTCGCCGCCCTGGATGCCCAGGCCGCGGAAATCACCTCGCTCGCCCAGGGCGACGTGGTGCACCTCGAACAGCTCTTCGACGGCACCATCGCCGAGCTCACCGCCTTTGCCCGTGTCCTCAACGTCAACCTTGAGGGCGCCCCGCCCCCGCGCGGCGTGCTCCTCGGTCGCATCATCGACGCAGCCTGGGCCTCCAAGCGCAAGATCGTCGACCGTGGCTGGCTCGACCTGACCGACAAGGGTCATGGCTTCATCGTCCATTCCCTGGTCAACTATCGCCTGTATCCGGAAAACACCTACGTGCCGGAGGCCCTCGTGCGCCGCTTCGGCCTGAAGCGCGGCCATGAGATCGAGGTCATGGTCACACCGCCTCAGGGTGACGAGCGCTGCTGCTCCGCGATCCGCATCGACTCCGCCATGGGCAAGGACCCGGGCGAGCTCGCCAACATCACCCCCTTCGAGGAACTGACTCCCTACTATCCCCTCAACCGCATCCTGGTGGAGGCCCCCGAGGTGCACGTGAAGGATGTGTCGATGCGCGCCGTCGACATCCTCACCCCGATCGGCTTCGGCCAGCGCGGGCTCATCGTGGCCCCGCCGCGCACGGGCAAGACCGTGCTGCTGCAGAACATCGCCAACTCGATCTCCCAGAACTATCCCGACGCCAAGCTCATCGTCCTGCTGGTCGACGAGCGCCCCGAGGAGGTCACCGACTTCCGCCGCCACACCAAGGGCGAGGTCGTGTCGTCCACCTTCGACGAGATGCCCGAGAACCACGTGCATGCCGCCGAGATGGTGAGCGAGAAGGCCAAGCGCCTCGTGGAGCAGGGCCAGCATGTCATCATCCTGCTCGACTCGATCACCCGCCTGGCCCGCGCCTACAACGCGCTCGCCTCCAACTCGGGCAAGATCATGTCGGGAGGCATCGAGGCGACGGCCCTGCAGCGCCCCAAGCGCTTCTTTGGCGCCGCGCGCAACATCGAGGGCGCCGGCAGCCTGACGATCCTGGGCACCGCGCTCATCGACACCGGCAGCCGCATGGACGAGGTCATCTTCGAGGAGTTCAAGGGCACCGGCAACATGGAGCTCCACCTCGACCGCGGCCTCTCCGACAAGCGCATCTTCCCCGCCGTCAACATCGACCGTTCGGGCACGCGCAAGGAGGAGCTCATCTACCATCCCGAGGAGCTCCAGCGCATCTACGGCCTGCGCCGCGCGATGCAGGGCCTCGGCCCGATCGAGTCCATGGACATGCTCATCCAGCGCCTCAAGAAGACGAAGACGAACGCCGAGTTCCTCATCGGCCTGAGCAGGACCTGAGCGTATCCGTAGTCCAATTACACCAGGGGCGGCCTTCGCGGGCCGCCCTTCCTGTTGCCGCGGGACCTCGTAGGGGTCGAAAGGCGGAGGGGCGGGGAGCGCGGCGCGACGCGGCGCCAGCGCCCGTGGCCCCTCAGACAAAGCTCCTGAACAGCTCCTCGCGGTTGGCCTGCGTCAGACGGGTGTGGCGCTGCTGGGGGAGCGCCGCCAGGAAGAGCTGGCCGTAGGGCTTGGCCACCACGCGCGAGTCCAGGACCGTGACGATGCCGCGGTCGCGCGCCGTGCGGATCAGGCGGCCGATGCCCTGGCGGAACTTCACGACCGCGTCGGGCAGCGTCAGCTCGTTGAAGGGATTGCCGCCCGCCTCTCGGATGTGTTCGGCGCGCGCCTCCTGGATGGGATGGGAGGGGATCTCGAAGGGCAGGCGCGTGATCACCACCTGCGCGAGGGAATCCCCGGGCACGTCGATGCCGGTCCAGAAGCTTTCGGTGCCGAAGAGGATCGCGTTGCCATGGCTGCGCATGGCGTTGGTGAGGTCGGTGCGGGACAGGTCGGCGCCCTGCATCAGGAAGGGACGACCCTCGGCCAGGAAGTCCTGCTCGAGCAGGGTGGCCACCTGGCGCATGTCCGTGTAGCTGGTGAAGAGGACAAGGTTGCCGCCGGCGCAGCGCAGGCAGCAGAAGCGCACCCAGTCGGCGAGGGCGTCGATGGCCAGCTTGGCCTCGTTGACCGAGGGCAGCGGGATGTCCGTCGCCACGTACACGCGCATGTTGCGCTCGTAGTCGAAGGGAGACTGCACGACGGCACCGCGCGCCTGCTCAGCCCCCATCCGCGTCTGGAAGGTGGCCAGCTAGGTGCCCACGGCCAGGGTAGCGCTGGTGCAGACCACGCCGACCTGGCGCTCGAAGAGCGCATCGCGCAGGTCGGGGGCCACGTCGATGGGGGCCGTGCGCAGGTTGACGATCTGCTGGCGGCGTCCGCCGCGCTCCGCCCAGTACACGTGTTTCTCGTCGGCCACCTTCAGCCAGCGCTCGATGTTGGTGCGGTAGGAGTCGATCTTGCCGCGCTGCTCATTGAGCTCGTCGTAGTC
>JAHFTI010000166.1 GCA_023265535.1 Opitutaceae bacterium | reverse complement strand
CGCCCCGGTGTATCCGAACGGGAACTACAGATCGAGCTGGAGGCGGAGTTCTTCCGCAAGGGAGCCAACCAGCCCGGCTTTGGCACGATCGTCGGCACAGGCTCCAACTCAGCCGTGCTCCACTTCAGCCCGGGCCAGCGCCGCGTGGCGGACGGCGACTTTGTCCTCATCGACTCGGGCGCACAGGTGGGGCGCTACACCGCCGACGTGACACGCACCTTCCTGGTGGGCAACGTGAGCGCCTTCCAGCGCGACCTTTACCAGGTCGTTCTCAACGCGCAGCGCAAGGCCATCGCACGCTGCGTGGTCGGCGCCGAATGGAAGGAGCTGCACCTGACCTGCGCGGTCGAGATGACGGCGGGGCTGGTCGAACTGGGCCTGCTGCGCGGCAAGGCGGAGTCGCTGGTGGAGCAGGAGGTCCACTCCCTCTTCTTCCCGCACGGACTGGGCCACCTCGTGGGCCTCGGCGTGCGCGATGGCAGCGGCATGCTGCCCGGCCGAACCAAGGATCCCCGCCCCTGCCTGCGCAGCCTGCGCATGGACCTTCCCCTGCAGGAAGGCTACCTGGTTACCGTCGAGCCGGGCCTCTACTTCATTCCGCCGCTCCTCGAGGATTCGGCGCGGCGCCTCAGGCACCGCAGGGAGGTCAACTGGGAGCTCGTCGACCAGCACAGCCACATCGGCGGCGTGCGCATCGAGGACGACGTGCTCGTGACCGCCGCCGGTCCCGAGATATTGACGGCGTCGATACCGAAATAGAGGGGACCGGCGAAACAGGCCATCCCGCCATTAGGTCAAGCAGGGATTGTCCCCCGAATGAGTTAGCTTTCTTACTTTCCAAGAAAGCCTGTTTCGGCTCTTCTGCCCGGGCGTGCGTTCCCCCGCGCACTCCCCCCCCTACCCACATGAGTACTCTAGACATCATTCTATTCGTGGTCTCGGTCGTTGCCGTGATCGCATTCGGCATCTGGAAAGGCACCGCTGAAGCATCCACCCACACCGGAGCCAGCGGCTACTTCCTGGCAGGTCGCGGCCTGACCTGGTGGCTCGTCGGCTTTTCGCTCATCGCCGCCAACATCTCCACGGAGCAATTCGTGGGTATGTCCGGCCAGGCTGCCGATTGGCTAGGAATGGCGATCGCCTCCTATGAGTGGATGGCTGCCATCACGCTTGTGGTTGTTGCATTCCTTTTCCTGCCCAAGCTTTTGCGCTGCGGAATTTACACGATCCCCGAGTTTCTCGAGCACCGCTTTGGACGTTTCTCACGCACCATCATGGCCTTGGCCACCATGGTGATCCTGGTGGGTGTCCCCACGGCCTCAGTCATTTATTCCGGCGCCAAGGTGGTGTCCGTCTTCTTCGCTGGCACCGTGGTCTTCGGCTTGGACCTTGGCAATATCACTGTCGCCTGCTGGATCATCGGACTCAGCGCGGCCCTCTATGTTTATGTAGGCGGCCTCAAGGCCTGCGCCTGGACCGACCTGATCTGGGGTGCCGCACTGATCGTGGGCGGCGGCGTCGTCCTCTACCTTGCAATGAAAGCCCTAGGCAACGCCCCTGCCGGTGAGCTCATCGCCACCAAGGTGTCCACCTCCAATGCGACAGCGGACCAGATCCAGAGCGCCGGCGCCTGGGAACGCTTCAGCATGCTCAACACCGGCCCCGCCATGGAAGGTCCGAACGGCGCCGGCGGTAAGCTCCACATGGTGCGTCCCCTGACAGACTCAGCCATCCCTTGGTCCGCCCTCGTTGTGGGTCTCTGGATCCCGAACTTCTTCTATTGGGGCCTCAATCAATACATCATGCAGCGCACCCTCGGCTCCAAGAGCCTTGCAGAGGGTCAGCTCGGTATTGTCTTCGCGGCCTTCCTCAAGCTGATCATCCCCTTCGTCGTGGTCATTCCCGGCATCCTTGCGTTCAACCTGTACAGCGGCGACCTTCGCAGCGAGGCCGACAAGAAAAACGAATCCGTCATCGCGGAATTCAAGGCAGGTGAAAAGAAGGTTTTCCCCTTCACGCAGAACTACGCCGCGCTCAACCCGACCCTCGCGGCACAGCTTGTTGCACATAACTCCAAGGTGGTCGCCCTGGAGCAGCAACTCCCTGCAAACGCCACTCCGGACGCCCTCTTCGCAGCCAACGATGCCGCGGTCACCGCCGCCCAGTCCAAGGGCCTCCCCCTGGCCCAACGCATCATTGGCTACGACTACGATGCCGCCTTCCCCACCCTGCTCAAGAAACTGCTGAAGCCGGGCCTGACTTGGTTCGTGCTCGCAGCCATCTTCGGTGCTGTCGTCAGTTCCCTGGCGTCCATGCTGAACTCCGCATCGACCATCTTCACTATGGATATCTACGCCCTTGTGAGGAAGAACACACCTGACAGCTCCCTGGTCAAGGTGGGTCGCATCAGCATGCTTTTCTTCGTGGCGATCGCCTGTGTGATCGCCCCCATGCTGGGCCGCCCTGAATTCGGCGGCATTTTCACCTTCATCCAGGAATTCCAAGGCTTCATCAGCCCTGGCGTCCTCGGCGTCTTCCTCTTCGGATTCCTCGTGCCCAAGGCTCCCCGCTACCTCGGCTGGCTCGGCATCCTGGTCAATGCTGCCCTCTATGGCACCCTGAAGGTCGCCCTGCCCAGTGTCGCATTCCTCGACCGTATGGCCATCTGCTTTGCAGTGGTCATCGCCGTGCTCGGGATCCTGACCCTGGTCAATCCCCTCAAGGAACCCGTAAAGCTCCCCGTCAACAAGGAGATCGCACTTGAGAGCTCTCCGCTCGCCAAGACCTGTGGCTGGATTGTTGTCGTCCTCACCCTGGCCCTCTACGCCATCTTCTGGTAGGCTATAGCCAGCGTAATCATTCCTGATACTTCGCCCACGCATGCCCCCGGCCCTGGCCGGGGGCATTTTCTTTTCCAAAGGGGCGTCCTCATCGAAAAACACCCGGTGTGCCGCTGCTGCCTTCGAGGACCGGGGTGACATGATTGTCACAGTACACCCAGAGTCTCGGGATGCTTCGTCCTTGCCTTTAGGGAAGGGGAGCCGCAGGTTCTTCCGTTTTTACGGGGCACCATCGTGCCAAGAACATGAGCACAACAGTGCTAGAGAATATGAATCAGAACATCCGCAACATCGCCATTATCGCCCACGTCGACCACGGCAAGACCACGCTCGTCGACCAGCTCCTGAAGGAGGGCGGCGTTTACCGCGCCAACCAACAGGTCGAGGAACGCGCCATGGACTCCATGGACCTCGAACGTGAGAAGGGCATCACGATCAAGGCCAAGAACACCGCCGTGCACTGGAAGGACAAGACGATCAACATCGTCGACACCCCCGGACACGCCGACTTCGGCGGCGAGGTCGAGCGCGCCCTCCGCATGGTCGACGGCGTGCTGCTCGTCGTGGATTCCTATGACGGCCCCCAGGCCCAGACCCGTTTCGTGCTCCGCAAGGCGCTCGCCCACGGCCTCAAGGTCGTCATCGTGGTCAACAAGATCGACCGCGACAACGCCGACCCGCTCAAGTCCTACGACAAGGTTCAGGAACTCCTCCTGGAGCTCAACGCCACCGAGGAGCAGTTCGACGCCCCCGTGGTCTTCGGCTCCGGCCGCGACGGCTACATGATGCGCACCCTTGACGGCAAGCGCGAGAACATGACCCCGCTCTTCGAGACCATCCTGGAGCACGTCCCGCCCCCGTTCGCCAAGCCGGATTCGGCCTTCCACATGCTCGTGTCGAACATCGACTGGAGCGACTATGTCGGCCGTATCGCTGTCGGCAAGATCCTCGGCGGCAAGATCGCCGTCGGCGACACCGTCTTCGTGGTCCGCCACTCCGACGGCAAGCGCATCCGCAACAAGGTCACCAAGATCTTCGAGTACTCCGGCCTGGGCACCACCGAGGCAGCCCTCGGCGGCATCGCCGGCAACATCGTCGGCATCGCCGGCTTTGAGGACGTCGACATCGGCGACACCCTCACCGCCGACGCGGAAGGCCACGCCCTCCCCTTCACCCAGATCGATCCCCCGACCCTGGAGATGCAGTTCGCGGTCAACGACGGCCCCCTGGCCGGCCGCGAAGGCAAGTTCGTCACCTCCCGCCAGCTGCGCGAGCGCCTCTACAAGGAGATCAAGACGAACGTCTCGATCCACGTCGAGGACACCGACAAGGCCGGCGTCTTCACGCTGAAGGCCCGTGGCGCCATGCAGATCGCCGTTCTCGTCGAGACCATGCGCCGCGAGGGCTTCGAGCTGCTCGTGTCCCGCCCGCAGGTCATCACGAAGAAGAGCGAGGAAGGCCAGACCCTCGAGCCCTACGAGACCCTCTGGGTCGAGGTGCCCGAGGAGTGCGTCGGCAGCGTCATGCAGAACCTTGCCAACCGCAAGGGCCAGCTGACGAACATGGAGAAGCATCCCCATGGCACGACGATCGAGGCCCACATCACGACCCGCGGCCTCATCGGCTTCGAGATCGACCTCGTCAACCAGACCAACGGCCGCGGCGTCATGTTGCATCTCTTCAAGGAGTACGGCCCCTGGGCCGGCGAGCTCATCACGCGCCTGACCGGCACGCTGCTCGCCACCGAGTCCGGCGTCACCACGGCCTACGCCCTGGACATGATCGCCGAGCGCGGCCGCCTCTTCGTCGTCCCCGGCGAGGATGTGTACGAGGGCATGATCGTCGGTGAGAATCCCCGCAACGAGGACGTTCCGGTGAACGCCGCCCGTGCCAAGCAGCTCACGAACTTCCGTTCGCAGGGCGAAGGCAAGGGCATCCAGCTGGCCCCCCCGATCAAGCTCTCCCTCGAGCGCGCGATCGAGTACATCGCCCCCGACGAGTTCGTCGAGGCCACGCCGAAGAGCCTGCGCCTGCGCAAGAAGATCCTGAACTCGAACGAGCGCCGCAAGATCGAGCGCAACGAGAAGAAGGGCGTGGAGTAAGTGTAACAGCCTTCCGGATACAAGTCCGGCGGGCACCTCTTTCAGGGCGCGCCCCCCCGGGGGCGCGCCTTTTTTGTGCCTGCGCGCGGCCCCCTCGGGACGGGCCCGGCAGTCACGGTCCCTCGCGCCGCCTTTCTCCACCCCTGCCCTGCCCGGCGAACCCTACCCGCGGAGCCCTGCCCGCCGAACCGCCACCCGTCAGTGCGGGGAGACCTCGCCGCGCAGCAGGGCCTCATAGCCCTCGCGGAAACTGGGGAAGGCGGGACGCCACCCCAGGACATCGCGAATGGCCTCCGCGGAGACGATGCGATCCGGGGTGAGACGGCGACGGCCGGCCGCCGCCTGCCCGCTGAACCCCGTATCCGGGGCGCCGATACGCGCCGCGAGCCAGGCGGCGATCTCCCCGCGCGTGGCCCGCCCCTCGTCCGCCAGGTTGAAGACCCGGGTGCCGACCTCCGCTGGCGCGGCCCAGCAGGCGAGCACCGCCGACACGATGTCATCGCGATGGATGAGATTCAGGTGCCCGGAGGCCTCGCCCGGCAGGGGACCTCCGCCCTCGCGCATGCGATCGAGGAAACCATGCCGTCCCGGTCCATAGATGCCGGCGAGCCGCAGCACAAAGGCGCGTCGGAGGCCCTCGGTGGGGGCCAGGATGCTCCGCTCGGCCTCGGCCAGGATGCCCGCGCTGTCCTCGCTCCCCGAGGCCACGGGGGAATCCTCGGTGACCAGGGCCCCCCCGCCCTGCGGATACACGCTGGTGCTGCTGGTGTAGACGAGGGTGTCCACCCGATGCCCGGCCAGCCAGCGCCGCACCGAGGCAAGCCCTCCGACATAGGAGCGACGGTAGGACTCCACGCCACCGCCTCCCGAGCCCACGCAGACCAGCACGTAATCGGCCGCCTCCACCAAGGCATGCCAGACCTCACCCGCCAGGTCAGCCTGGACGCAGTGCGCGCCGAGGGTTGCCAGTTCCGAGCAAGTCTGCGGATTGCGTGTAAGCGCCGTGACCTGCGCCCCCTCACGAAGGCAGCGCGCCACCACGGCGGCCCCCACATAGCCCGCACCCAGGACCAGAATTTGGCGACCGGCAAAAATGTTCTGTCCCTTCATGCTCATGGTCGCCAAATTAGCACCATGCCCAGCGTACTCGCAATCCTTGCAGACGGTTTTGAGGAGATCGAGACCGTCACCCCCATCGACCTGCTGCGCCGCGCCGGCGTCCAGGTGACCACCGCCTCCCGCAGCAGCGACCTCCATGTCAAGGGCCGTTCCAACCTGGTGCTTCAGGCCGACTGCCGCCTCGAGACCCTCGCCGCCCCCTGCTCCTTCGACTGCCTTTTCCTGCCCGGCGGCCCCGGCGTTAAGCTGATGCGCGAGGACCGGCGCGTGAAAGGCCTGGTACAGGACTACGCCCAGGCGAAAAAATGGCTCGCCGCGATCTGCGCCGCACCCGTGATCCTGGCCGATGCAGGCCTCTTGCAGGGGAAACGCTATACGGCGCACCCCTCCGTCGCCAACGAACTGCACCAGATTCTAGCCGGCATGCGCGTGGTCGTCGAGGGCAGGGTCATCACCTCCCGCGGGGCGGGCACCTCCCTGGATTTCGGCCTCGCCCTGGTGGAACACCTCGTATCCCCGGCCAAGGCCCGCGAAATCGCAGGCGCCATCTGCGCCTAACCCAAGGGTTTTCCCCGCCTCCCATTCAGGGGGGCTTTTTTTGGGCCTCGCCGGAGGCCTCGCTTGCACCCGGCTCTGACGGCTGCCTTGCTGGCCCCATGTGCGGCATTGCCGGAATGATCACGCCCTTCGTCCCTCCTCCCGAGCGAGAGGAACTCGTCGCGTGCATGAACCGCGCCATGCTGCATCGCGGCCCCGATGAGGGCGGACTCACCTCCATCGATGAATGCACGCTCGGCATGCGGCGCCTGGCCATCTTCGATCCGGCCAACGGCCACCAGCCGATGCGCAGTCACGACGGCCGCCACACCCTGGTCTTCAACGGCGCGATCTATAACTTTCGCGAACTGCGCCGCGAGCTTGAGGGACACGGCCACGTCTTCCGCACGGAATGCGACACGGAGGTCCTGCTCGCCGCCTTCTCTCAGTGGGGCGCCGCCTGCACCTCCCGCCTCCGCGGCATGTATGCCTTTGCGGTCTGGGACGCCCACCGCCGCCGCCTCACCCTTGCCCGCGATCCCCTCGGCATCAAGCCGCTGTACTATGCCTTCGAGAAAGGAGGCCTCCTCTTTGCCTCCGAGGTGCAGCCCCTGCTCGCCACGGGACGCGTGGACAGGACCATCGAGCCGGCCGCAGTCGTGGATTACCTGAGGTGGTTTTCAGTCCCTGCCCCGCGCACCCTCCACCGGGGCGTGCACAGCCTTCAGCCAGGCGAAATGCTGCACTGGGAGGACAACCACCACACCGCCAGCGGAGCCTGGACCCTCGAACGCCTCCCGTCGCGCAAACCCAACGCCACGCGGGCTGCCTGCGCCGAGGAACTCAGGGAGGAGCTTCGCGCCGCGATCCGGACCCACATGCTCGCCGACGTGCCCGTCGGCGCCTTCCTCTCGGGCGGCGTCGACAGCTCGCTCATCACCGCCCTCATGTGCCGCGAAAGCGGCAGCCGCCTGAAGACCTTCTCGGTCGGACTCGAGGACGAGGCACTCGACGAATCCTCCGAGGCGGCGCAGGCCGCCGCCTTCCTGGGCACCGACCACCACTGCTTCAGGCTCACGGGCAACCGCGTCGCCCACGACATCGCCACCATCGTGGCCGCCATGGACCAGCCCACGGGCGATGGAGTCAACACCTACTATGCGAGCCTGGCCGCCCGCGAGGGCGGCGTCACCGTCGCACTCTCCGGCCTGGGCGGCGATGAGATCTTCGGCGGATACCCGTCCTTCGCGGACATCCCGCGCCTCGGACGCATGCTCCCGCGCTGGCGCCTGGTCCCCTCCCCCCTGCGCTCACTGGCCGTCGCAGCCCTGCGCCGCGGCGACATGCGCAAGCTCAAGCTGGCCGACTTCCTCGACTATGCTGCCGACGCGACCGAGGCGGCATCCCTTCACCGACGCGTGAACTCCGAACCCTCGGTTTCCAGCCTGCTCAAGCCGGAGTTCCGCAACGCCGCCACACTCGGTTCCCCGCTCCACCCGCGCCACGCCCGCATCGCCTCCGCCCTCGGGCACCGCCACGCCGCCGACATCGCCTCCGCGTATGAACTCCAGGGATACATGGCCGACGTCCTCCTGCACGACAGCGACATGATGAGCATGCGCCACTCACTCG
>JAHFTI010000165.1 GCA_023265535.1 Opitutaceae bacterium | reverse complement strand
GCGGGTCATGCGCTCGACCTCCTCCTTGGACAGGCCGGAGGAACCCTGGATGACGATCTTTTGCTCCTTGCCGGTGCCGAGGTCCTTGGCGGTGACGTGGAGGATGCCGTTGGCGTCGATGTCGAAGGTGACCTCGATCTGGGGCACGCCGCGGGGAGCGGGCGGGATGCCGTCGAGCTTGAAGGTGCCGAGGACCTTGTTGTCACGGGCCAGCGGGCGCTCGCCCTGGGTGACGACGATCTCGACGCCGGGCTGGTTGTCGCTGGCGGTGGAGAAGGTCTGGGTCTTCTTGGAGGGAATGGTGGTGTTGCGCGAGATCATCGCGGTGGCGACGCCACCCATGGTCTCGATGGCGAGCGTGAGCGGGGTCACGTCGAGGAGCAGCACGTCGCGGACTTCGCCCTTGAGCACGCCACCCTGGATGGCGGCGCCGATGGCGACGACCTCGTCGGGATTGACTCCCTGGTGGGGGGCCTTGCCGGCGAGCTGGCGGGCGATCTCGACGACCTTGGGCATGCGGGTCATGCCGCCGACGAGCACGAGCTCATCGATATCGGAGGTGCCGAGGCCGGCGTCCTTCATGCAGTTCTTGAAGGGCTGGAGGCAGCGCTCGAAGAGGCTGTCGCAGATCTGCTCCATCTTGGCGCGGGTCAGGCTGAGCGTGAGGTGCTTCGGGCCCGAGGCGTCGGCGGTGATGAAGGGGAGATTGATGTCGTAGGTCTGGGCGGAGGAGAGGGCGATCTTGGCCTTCTCGGACTCCTCCTTCAGGCGCTGGAGGGCCATCGGGTCCTTGCGCAGGTCGATGCCGTGCTCGGACTTGAAGCCGTCAACCAGCCAGGTGATGATGGTGTCGTCCCAATTGTCGCCACCGAGGTGGGTGTCGCCATTGGTGGCCTTGACCTCGAAGACGCCGTCGCCGATTTCGAGGACGGAGACGTCGAAGGTGCCGCCGCCGAGATCGAACACGGCGATTTCCTCGTCCTTCTTCTTGTCGAGACCGTAGGCGAGGGAGGCGGCGGTGGGCTCGTTGATGATGCGCAGCACCTCAAGACCCGCGATGCGGCCGGCGTCCTTGGTGGCCTGGCGCTGGGAGTCGTTGAAGTAGGCGGGGACGGTGATGACGGCCTGGGTGATCTTCTCACCGAGGTAGGCCTCGGCGTCGGCCTTGAGCTTGCCGAGGACCATGGCGGAAATTTGCTGGGGGGCGAACTCCTCGACCTTGTCGCCGCACTTCACCTGGATGTAGGCGTCGCCGCCCTTGCCCTCGATGACCTTGAAGGGGAAGTTCTTGGCCTCCTCCTTCACCTCGGAGAACTTGCGGCCGATGAGGCGCTTCGCCGAGAAGACGGTGTTGGTGGGATTGGTGATCGCCTGGCGCTTGGCGGCCTGACCGACAATGCGCTCACCGGTTTTGGTGAAAGCGACGACAGACGGGGTCGTGCGGGCGCCTTCGGCGTTGGGGATAACCACGGGCTCGCCGCCTTCCATGACGGACATGCAGGAGTTGGTGGTGCCAAGATCGATGCCAAGGATGTGACTCATGATGAACAGGTACTCAGCAATGCCTGTGCCCCGGGTCGTCCAATTTTCGTAACCTAAATTGCATGAGTTGTTTAAAAATCCTGGCTCCTGCTTTTGGTATTGGATGACCTCTGTTTTATGTGCCTTAATGGCACACTTTGGCCCAATTTTGGCACAGTGGCTGGGACAATTGGCGCAGGCCATGGCACAGGAGCTCGGGCTGCCTGTGCCGGGGACAAGTGGACTGCCTCAGCCTTGGCGGCGGATGAAGAAGCGGCGCCAGGAGAGGGCAAAGCCAGTATAGACCAAGAGGCAGCCGACGACGCAGGCGAGGGTGAGGGCAAGCTGGCCTGGCCAGCCGAGCGCCTCGCCGGTATGCAGGAAACGCAACCAATGGCGCAGACGCTGGCCGGGGGACAGGTCGGAGAAACGCTCCGTCTTCAGGACTTCGCCGGTGAAGGGATTCAGGTGGAGGGTGGTGGTGGCGGTGCGGGGCCAGGCCTTTGCCTCCTTGACCAGGACGGACACGGCCTGTGGGCCACTGCGGGCGGGGCGGACATCCTGGGCGCCGGCGGGCTGGCCACCTTGGGGGCGGCGATTCCCGTTTTCCTGCCGGAGGCTGAGCTGCTCGAAACCGGGGCTGGCCTTGGCGGCGAAGGCGAGGAGCTCGCCTTGGGAGAGGCGCTGGGTGCCATCGGCGGGGCGGGGGACCTCAGGCGCCTTGCCGGGGGCCTGACCCTGCTGCGGGGGCTGTTCGCCGAAGAGGCCATAGACGGCATTTGTTCCCCATTTGTAGGAGATGGGGATGGCGGAGAGGGTGATGACAAGCAGCAGCGGAGTGGCCCAGAAGCCCAGCGTGGTGTGCCAATTCCAGTCGCGGGCCCTGCCCTTGAGGCGGAGATTGAACTTCACGACGGCACGGAAGCCGCGCCAGCTTAGGGAGCGGGGCCACCACAGGATGAGGCCGGAGAGGGCAAGGAAGAGGAAGAGGAGGTTGGCGGCGCCACCGATGGCCTTGCCCCAGTCGCGTCCTGCGCCGGAAAGGGCGAACCAGCGGTGGAGTTCCTCGGCAGTGTGCAGGGCGGCTTTGAGTGAGGAGCGGGCGGGGGCCCGCGCTTCGGCCGTGTAGGGATTGACGTACACGGTGTCGTCGCGGCCGAATTGCACGGCGAGAGCTGCGGTGGGGCTGGCCGAAAGGGTGATGCCGCTGGGGGCCTTGTCCTCACGGGCGGCGCGGGCGGCGGCGATCTGGTCGGCGAGCGGAAGGGGCCTGGCGTCCCGTGGCACAGCCACCACACGGACGTCGCGTTCAGCCCAGGCTACGAGGTCCTTCTCAAAGCCGAGGGCAATTCCCGTGAGGCACTTGAGCCCGATGATGAGTCCGGCGAGCAGGCCGGCAATGAGATGGAGCCAGAAGAAAAGGCGGCGGAGCATGGTGAGAAAAGGATTACCAAGTGTGGGCCACGCGCAGGGCGTAGCTGCGGGGGCGGGACGGGTTCAGGTTGAGCCCGGTGGAGCCGGTCACGAGGTAGAGCTCGTTGGTGAGGTTCTCGATGTTCAGCGAGAAGTTCCAACCGTGGTAGCGGTAGGAGAGGCCGAGATCGAAGCGGTGGAAGCTGTCGAGACGCAGCGGATCGATGACCTTGTTCGTGGTGGTGCTGCTGGCGGAGAGGGCCGAACCGATGCGTTCGTCCTGCCAGATGAAGCCACCGCGCAGGGCCCAGCCGCTGTGCTTTCCCTTCAGGAAGGCGTAGCGCGAGTAGAGGCTGAGGGCGTGGCGCGGGGTGAGCTCGGCGGTATAGGTGCGTTCTCCCCGGGCATTGCGGTCATGGGCATCGATGTAGGCGTAAGTGGCGGTGGTCTCCCAACCCTTGACCGGGCTCACCGTGAACTCCAGTTCGACGCCTCGGGACCTGCGCCCGGCATCGAGCTGCCGGTAGTAGCGGTTGCCGTTCGGATTGAGTTCATTGCTCTCGGACTGGACCAGGGTGTTGTTGAGTTGGGTGTCGAAGAGGGCGAGGGAGGCGGCGACCAGGTCCTTCAGGAACTCCGCCTTGGCGCCGAGCTCGAGGCTTTCGCCCTCGATCGGTGAGAACCTGCCCGTGAGTCCGCTGGCATCCTCGTAGGTGGCGGTGGGCAGGTTGTAGCTGGTCGAGTAGCTGGCGTAGAGCGAGGCCTTGGGCGTCGGCATGTAGACCAGGCTGGCGTTCGGTTTCACGTCGCTGTGGCGCACCGTGGTGGTGGCGCCGCTGCTGACCTGGTCTCCCGTGAGGCCGGTGGAGAGGGTGAGCAGCCACTTCTCATCCAGGCGGGTGAGGTTCTGGAGGTAGGCGTTCCATGCATAGGTGCGGGTGGCGCTCGAGAAGGCCAGCACAGGGCTGGCGTCCTCAACGAGGGCGGAGCTCATGGCGCCGGTGTACAGATTGATGGCGGATTGGTCGGCGCCGTTGGTGCCGGTGAAGGCGAAGGCGTCGCTGCGGCGTGCGTTGAAGCCGAGCTGGGTGGTGGTGTGAAGGCTGGCTGACCACTTGGCCTGATAGCTGGTGTTGAGGTCGAGGCTGAGGTTGCTGCTTTCACTCTTGGCGCGCGTGTGACGGCGTTTGACGGTCCAGCTTAAGGCATCGCCGGCGATTTCCTGCCGCAGGGTGGCGGTTTGCACCGCCCAGGAATTGAGCAGGTAGTCGCGTTCATGGTAGCGCAGGCTGGCGTTTGCCGACCAGCTGTCGGAGAGGGTGGCGATGAAGTCGGTGCCGTAGGTCAGGTTCTCGTCAACCCGGTTTCCCGCTGCGAGATTGACGTCGCGGGCGCTCAGGTCGGCGAGGGTGTAATCGGTGCGGTTGTCGGCGGTGGTGCGAGAGGAGGAGGGCGAGAGGAAGGGGCCGCGGATCTCGCGGTCCTCGCTGCTCCACTCGACCATGGGGGTGAGCTGGTATTTGCCGGCGGCGTCGAGCTTGGCGGTGACAGAAAGGCGGTAGAAGGCGTTCGTGTCGCCGATGGTGGGATCGGACACGGCGCTTTCGTTGCTGGACAGGAAGCGGTAGAGCAGGCGGCCGTCGCGGGTGAGGGGGCCGGTGGTGTCGAGGCTGAGCTTGGTGCCGGTGGTTTCGCCGAGGTGGGAGGCTCCGCCATCGAAGCTGTTCACGCGGACCTCGACCGTGGTTGAGGGCAGTTCCTTGGGTTTCTTGGAGCTGAGGCTGATCTGGCCTCCAGGGGAACTGGTGGCGCCGTAGAGCAGGCCGGCGGGGCCCTTGAGCACGGAGACGGTCTCGACGCCGAAGAGGTTGGGGGTGTAGGAGCCGCTGATGACGCGGCCGGCGAAGCCGTCGACTTTCCAATCATTGGGCACCATGCGGAAACCGCGTGCATAGAAGTGGTAGCTGTCGCCGTTGCTGTTGATGCCCGGGACCCAGAAGAGCAGCTCGCCGGCGCTCTGGAAGTCCTGTTCGCGGAGTCGGGAGGCGTCGATGACGGTGAGGCTGCGGGGGGTCTCGATGACCTTGGTGCTGAGCTTGAGCGTGGAGTAGTCCTGAGCTTGCTGGCGGGTGCCGGTGACCTCGAAGTGGGCCATGGTGACGACGGCGGAGGCCAGCTGGGGGCCGGGGAGGGTGTCGGGCACCGAGGACTGCTCCTGGGCCTGAAGGGCAAGGGGAGCGCAGCACAGAGCGCTGAAATTAAGACCCATTCGCAGTTTGCGGGCAAAAGAGGGCTGGGAGGACATAGGAGGGAGGAGGGAAAGGCGGTCGGGCGAGTGAGGCGCACAGCAGGAGCTAGCCTGCCAAATTAGGAAGCGGCTCGAGAAGCGTATGTTGTGTGTCTGTCTCCGGTACCGAAAAGGCACCGGGCAGAACAGTGAGTCGGGGACCTCTCGTGCCGGATCGCTGGGATCGCATGCTGCAGAGAACCGCTGTCGACTCGCTTAATGAGACGGAGACTCAGGTTCGGGACAAGAAAATAGTGCGACGGAATCTCAGTCGCATTAGCCGAGGATTAAAAATCAGAGACTTACACAAGGCTTTCGCGGGGAAGCCGATTAAATCGTGGATCTCGGCATTGAAATGCAAAAATAAGGCATTAATTTTCCCGGCTCGGTGTCGAATCATCTGCAACTCCTTTTCTGCTCGTAGCCTGCCTTAATCACAACAGTTCCGGCAGCGTACCAGCAATGCCAGGGACACCATCGTCGTGTTGGGGCTGGGCTTAGGTTGCGGCAGAAGGGGAGACGTCCCTCCCATCGGGACACAAAAAAGCCGCAGGCTGCAGGACGCAGACTGCGGCCATTCTCCGAAGCCCAGCTAGGCTGCGCCCTGTTGGTTGCTCTGCGCGGCCGCCGCTGTCTTGGCAGAGAGCTCGTTGGTGACTCGGGAAACCTCGTTGATGCGGACGGAGATTTCCTCGGTCGCCTTGGCCTGTTCGCTGACGGCGGTGGAAATGCCTGCAGCGGTGTTGTCGACCTTGCGGATGGAGTCACCAACGCCGCCGATGAGGGAGGCAACACTGCTCGTGGCCTTTTGCAGGGCCTCGATCTGATGGGAGATCTTGTCGGTGGCCAGGGCCGTCTCGCGGCTGAGGTTTTTGACCTCGGTGGCCACGACCGCGAAACTGCGGCCGTGTTCGCCCGCGCGGGCCGCCTCGATGGTGGCGTTGAGCGCAAGCAGATTGGTCTGGTGGGCGATCTTGGTGATCACATCCACGACCGTGTTGATCTGCCCCGCGGCCGTGCCCAGTTCGCTTGCGGCGTGCTGAGCCTTGACGACCTCGCTCACCGCAGAACGGGAAAGCTCCGTCGACTCGGAGGTCTTGCGCGTGATTTCGACCGTGCAGACACTGAGTTCATGACAGGCGGCGGCGACGGCGCTGACATTGTGGGCGGCGGTGTCGGAGGCGGAGGCGACCTCGTTGGCCACCTTGCGCCGCTCGACTTCCAGCTGTTGGATCATTTCGGCGCCGTGCTTCATCTTGAGCGCAGCGGAATTGATGGTGCTGGCTGCGTTGGTGTAGGCACCCTGAAGACCACGTCTCAGGATGGGCCGGTGGAAGACGCCCCGCGCACAATGTTCCATGGCTGCCGACGATTCGCGCACGTAGGCGTCTGAGATGTCGAGCAGGCGGTTGACTGCGTTGCACAGACGGGCGGTCTTGGGGTCGGAGGGAATATCGGTGAGGCGGGCCTCAAGGTCACCCGCGGCGGCGCGTTCACAGACCTCTGCGATGCGTTGGAGAATGTCGTCTTTTGCACTCATGGTCAGTTGGTGGCACTCAGCTGCGTGTGCATGGAAAGGCTGAAGACAAATTCGGAGTAGGAAACCCCGGCGCGGCGCAGGTCGGACTCGAGCACCTCGAGCGAGGCCTGAACGGCCTGGGAGCGGTTGGTGATGCGGCGCTCCTCTGCCAGGAGGCGGGCATACAAGGCCTCCACCTTGGGCATGGCATCGGCGAAGGGGACGCGGCGGTTCGAGTGATAACCCACGACCTGGCCGCGACCGTTGAAGCTAGGGGTGACGTGGGCGAAGACCCAGTAGTTGTCGCCGTTTTTTGCGCGGTTGTTGACGTAGGCGAAGATCTCGCGCCCTGCCTGGATTTCCTGCCAGAGGAGGCGGATAATGCAGCCTGGCATGTCGGGGTGCCGGATCGTGTTGTGAGGCTGGCCGAGGATCTCGGACTCCCTGTAGCCCGACACGCGCAGGAACACGTCGTTGGCGTAGGTGATGATGCCTTTGAGGTCGGTCTTCGAAACGATCACTTCGTTTTCACCAAACGTGACCGAGCGTCCGCTGAGGGGAGATGACGGGCGTGCCATAGGTTATGGAGGTGACTTCCATAATCGGCGGCATTCGCTGGTGCTTGAGTGACAAAAACTTCAGCCCTTCAGGGCGGCGAAGATCTTGGCAAAGAGCGCATGCCTGTCGAAGGGCTTGGGCATGAAATGGATAATGCCAAGACTGCGCAGGTCCTCCATGGAGGCCTTCGAGAAGTTGCCGCTCATGGCCACGATGCAGAGATCGGGCCTCAGCTGGCGGATCTGGCGGATGAGGGCGACACCATCCATGTCGGGCATCGCGAGGTCGACGATCAGAAGGGCAAGTTCGCTGTGCCTGGACGCAAGCTGGTTGAGTGCCTCGCCGGCGTTGGCGGCGGTGGTCACGCGATAGGGTGAGTCCTTGAAGAGGAAGGGGGCGATGCTGCGAATGGGCGCCTCATCGTCGACCAGGAGGACGAGGTTCCTGTCCGAGCCATTTGCCTGGCAGTTGCCCAGGTCGTTTTCACCCGTATCCTCCGGAGCGGCTTCCTCCTCGACGGTGACGGGGCCTTGGGCGACCGGAAGGTAAACCAGGAAGGCGGAGCCCTTGTTGCGTTCCGTCTGAAGATCGATGAAACCGCCGTGCCCCTTGGTGATGCCGAGGACGGTGGAAAGTCCCAACCCCGTGCCCTTATCCGCGCTTTTCGTGGTGAAGAAGGGATCGAAGATGCGCTCGCGGATGCCCTCGGGTATGCCGGTGCCCGTGTCGCGCACGCACAGGCACACATGCGGGCCGGTGGCGGCCCCCATGAAGCGGTTGGCCATGCGCTGGTCGACATCGACGCGGCTGAGTTCCACCTCGAGCTGGCCGCCCTCGGGCATGGCGTCGCGGGCGTTGACGCAGAGGTTGAGCAGGATCTGGTGGAGCTGGGTCGGGTCGCCGACGAGCACGGTGCCCGGGCAGCTGCAGTGGAAACGGCAGTGGATGTTCTTTGGGAAGGTGCCGTTGACGAAGCGCTCGATTTCCTCGGTGAGTCCCTTGGGGGAG
>JAHFTI010000164.1 GCA_023265535.1 Opitutaceae bacterium | reverse complement strand
CGAGTCCAATCTCGAGGTCCGCTTCGTCACCGACTACAAGACCGACGACGGCCGCTTCGCCAACAACGGCTGGCTGCAGGAGTGCCCGGACCCGATCACCAAGATCAGCTGGGACAACGCCATCCTCGTCAGCCCCCGCCTCGCCAAGAAGCTCGGTATCGATCCCAAGGGCTCCCTCATCCAGGTCGCCCGCAAGGAGAACGCCGAGTATGAGGCCGGCAAGGAGAACGCACCCGTCTTCGAGTTGACCGTCAATGGTCGCACCGTGCGCGGTCCCGTCCACATCCAGCCCGGCCTGTCCAACTTCACAGTGGTGGTCGCCCTCGGCTACGGACGCACCCGCAGCGGCCGCATCGGCACCGGCGCCGGCTTCAACGCCTACGCCCTGCGCGACAGCAAGTCGCCCGGCTACGCCCTCGGCGGCAAGCTCACCGACACCGGCGCCCGCGCCCACCTGGCCAACACCCAGGAACACTGGTCCATGGAAGGCCGCGACATCGTTCGCGAGGCCAACCTCGACGAATACAAGGACAATCCCGGCTTTGTGAACGCCATGGGTCTCGAGACCCACACGCCTCCGATCTACGGCAAGGACACCAAGCTCACCACGGCGCAGAAGGCTGCCCAGACCCCGCGCGGCAACTCGATGTACGAGACGCCCGACATGGACGGCCACCACCAGTGGGGCATGTCCATCGACCTGAACGTCTGCACCGGCTGCAACGCCTGCGTCGTCGCCTGCCAGTCCGAGAACAACATTCCGATCGTCGGCAAGGACCAGGTCCTGCGCGGCCGCGAAATGCACTGGATCCGCCTCGACCGCTACTACTCCGACGGCCTCGCTGAGGCCGGCGCCTTCGGCGGCCCGGGCAACCGCGAGCTCCCCGAGGATCCGCAGGTCTCCATCCAGCCCATCGCCTGCGCCCAGTGCGAGCTGGCCCCCTGCGAGACGGTCTGCCCCGTCAACGCCACCGTTCACGACATGGAAGGCCTCAACACGATGGCCTACAACCGTTGCATCGGCACCCGCTATTGCGCGAACAACTGCCCGTACAAGGTTCGTCGCTTCAACTTCTTCGATTACAACCAGCGCCAGCTCGACAGCCTCTACATGGGCCCCCTCGGCCCGCAGGGCATGCCCGAGCTGGTCCAGATGGCCAAGAATCCCGAGGTCACCGTGCGCATGCGCGGCGTCATGGAGAAGTGCACCTATTGCGTGCAGCGCATCCAGAACGGCAAGATCCAGTACAAGGCAAAGATGGCCCGCGAGGGTCGTCCGGAGGTCGCGGTGGTCGCCGATGGCGTCATCAAGACCGCCTGCCAGCAGGTCTGCCCGGCCGAGGCGATCGTCTTCGGAAACATCCTCGACGCGAACAGCGAGGTCTCCCTCGCCAAGGCCCGCTCGCAGGACTATTCGCTCCTGGGCTATCTCAACGTCCGCCCCCGCACGACCTACCTCGGCAAGCTGCGCAATCCCAATCCGCGCATGCCCGGTGGCAAGGAGCTTCCGCACAGCCGTACGGAGTACAACAACAAGGCTGGCCACGCGCCCTCGCACGGTGCCGGTCACGGTGGCGAAAGCCACGACGCCCATGGCGCCCCCGCATCCCACGGAGCCCCCGCGGCCCCGAAGGGCAACTCTCACGGCTGAGGCCCCACAGGCACCCGCCCCACCTTATCCTAGTATCTGGAGGAATTAGCCAATGGCTCACGCTGAATCCACCGCCCACGCGCAACACTCGCATCCGATCCTCTCCGAGGTCAATCCGGTCGAGATCCCGCGTGCGGTGCTGATCGAAAACAAACGCGACTTCGCCTGGATCACCGAAAAGATCTGCGGCATCATCGAGGGCAAGACCCCCACCTGGTGGTGGGTCCTGTTCATCGCCGCCTGCTTCGTCGCCTCCTTCACGGTCGCCGGCATCACCTACCTGGTGTCCACCGGCGTCGGTGTCTGGGGTCACGCAAACCCGGTCAATTGGGCCTGGGACATCGTGAACTTAGTGTTCTGGATCGGTATCGGCCACGCCGGTACGCTGCTCTCCGCGATTCTCTGCCTGCTGCGCCAGAAGTGGCGCACGTCGATCAACCGGGCCGCCGAGGCCATGACGATCTTCGCCGTGGTCTGCGCCGGCATCTTCCCGGTCTTCCACGTCGGTCGCGTCTGGTTCGCCTGGTACCTGTTCCCCATCCCGAACAGCAACGCCATCTGGCAGAACTTCCGCTCGCCGCTGGAGTGGGACGTGTTCGCGGTCTCGACCTACGGCACCGTCTCGGTCCTCTTCTGGTTCGTCGGCCTCGTGCCCGACCTCGCCACGCTGCGCGACCGTTTCGCCAACGCCGGCAACAAGCTGCGCGCCCGCCTCTACGGCTTCTTCGCCCTCGGCTGGCGCGGCTCCAACCGCCACTGGTCGAACTACGAGATGGCCTACCTCATCCTGGCCGGCATCTCGACCCCGCTCGTGCTCTCCGTGCACACGATCGTGTCGTTCGACTTCGCGGTCTCGCTGCTCCCCGGCTGGCACACCACGATCTTCCCCCCGTACTTCGTCGCGGGCGCCATCTTCTCGGGCTTCGGCATGGTGCTCACGCTCATGCTCCCGCTGCGCGCCATCTACAAGCTCGAGGATCTCATCACGCAGTACCACATCGACTGCATGTGCAAGATCACCTTGGCGACCGGCACCATGGTGGGCTACGCCTACGGCATGGAGTTCTTCATCGCCTGGTACGGTGCGAACCCCTACGAGGGCTTTGCCTTCATCAACCGCGCCTTCGGCCACTACGCCTGGGCCTACTGGATCATGATCGCCTGCAACGTGGTCACCCCCCAGTTCTTCTGGTTCAAGGCCGTCCGCCAGAACACCGCCCTGGTCTGGATCCTCTCGATCTTCGTCAACGTCGGCATGTGGTTCGAGCGCTTCGTGATCATCGTCACCTCGCTGGCCCGCGACTTCCTGCCCTCCAGCTGGGGTTACTACAGCCCCTCCATCGTCGAGATCTTCACCTTCTTCGGCACCTTCGGCGTCTTCTCGGTGCTCTTCCTGCTCTTCATCCGCTTCCTCCCGATCATGCCCATGGCCGAGTTGAAGGCGGTCTCCCCGCAGGCCGATCCCCACGCCGGTCACGACCACCACTAATCCTCCCGTCATGTCCACTCAACCTTACGGCTTGATCGCCATGTACGACACCCCCGCCGCCGCCATGCACGCGGCGGAGCAGGTGCGCGATGCCGGATACAAGTTCTGGGATGTCATCTCCCCGTTCCCCGTCCACGGCATGGACCGTGCGATGGGCATGCGCCGCTCGCGCGTCCCGCGCATCTCCATCTGCGGCGGCCTGCTCGGTTTCACCACCGGCATGTCCCTCATCTGGTGGACCGGTGGCTACAACTACAAGCTGCTCGTGGGCGGCAAGCCCTTCTTCAGCCCGCTCTTCGCCTTCCCGGTGTCCTACGAGCTGACGATCCTCTTCACCGCCTTCGCCACCATCATCGGCATGTTCGTGCTCAATGGCCTGCCCATGCACTACCATCCGGTCATGAAGCACCCGACCATCCATCGCGGAAGCGACGACGCCTTCTTTATTGTCATCGAGACGCGCGACCCGCGTTTCAACGCCGCCAACACCCGCTCGCTGCTCGAAAAGACCGGCGGCAAGGAGATCGCCGAACTGGAGTCCTGATCCATGCGCTACGCCTATCTCTTCATCGCCTTCACCGCCACCCTGGTCGTCTCGATCTTCGGTTTGCGCGGCCAATACTCCACGAAGCCGCCCATCGACGTCTTCCCCGAGTGGGCCTTCCCCGCCATGCGTGAGCAGCCCCGCTACCGCGCCCAGGGCGAGTCCAAGTACTTCGCCGACGGCCGCGCCGATCGTCCGCTCCCCGCGGGCGTCGTCGCCTCCTCCCACGGCTTTGCCGGCCAGCCCCTGCGCTCGGCCGACGACCATCTCTACGCCGGCAAGAAGGCCGACGGCAGCTTTGCCGCCGGTTTCCCCAAGGCGCTCAAGGTGGACAACAGCTTCATCCAGCGCGGTCGCGACCGTTACACGGTCTATTGCCTTCCCTGCCACGGCGCCGTCGGTGACGGCAACGGCATCACGAAGTCCTACGGCATGGGCGCCACGCCCTCCTACCACATCGATCGCCTGCGCCAGATGCCCGAGGGTGAGATCTTCAACACCATCACCCACGGCAAGGCCACCATGCAGTCCTACGCGGACAAGGTGGACACCCAGGACCGCTGGGCGATCATCGCCTACGTGCGCGCCCTGCAACGCGCCCAGAACGGCAGCGCTGCCGACGTCCCCGCCGCCCACAAATCCGAGCTAGGCATCAAATGAGCACCCACGCCTCATCCCCCTCCGCACCCGCCCCGGGCAAGGCCCTCCTTGTCGGCATCGCCGGCATCGCAGTCTCCCTCCTCGGCCTCTTCGTACACGGCGCAGAGAAGTTCGCCACCTCCTGGCTGATCGGCATGACCTTCTGGGTCGCCGTCGCCCTCGGCGTTCTCTTCCTCGTGATGATCCACCACATCTTCGATGCCGGTTGGTCCGTCATGCTGCGCCGCCAGTATGAGCACTGGCTCTCCTCCTTCACCTGGCTGGCCCTGCTCTTCGTTCCCCTCCTGGTGATCGCCTGGACCCACCCGACCCTGCTTTGGTCCTGGATGGATCCGCACTACGACCTCGCCGCGCATGGCGGCCACGGCACCGTCGGCGACGACGTGCTCTGGAGCAAGAAGTCCGGCTTCCTCAACAGGAATTTCTTCACGGGCTTCACGCTGGTCTCCTTCGCAGCCTGGATCGGCCTGGCTGCCATCTTCCGCCGCAACTCCTTCACCCAGGACGGTGACGGCGATGCCAAGTGGACCCTCTCCAGCCGCAAGTGGGCCGCCGGCGGCATCCCGCTCGCCGCGATCACCCTCTCGGGCTGCATCATCCTCTGGGTCAAGTCCACCGAGTACCACTGGTTCTCCACCATGTATGCCGTCTGGTTCTTCGCCAACTGCATGCGCGTCGGTCTCTCGCTCGGCCTGATCCTCATGGTCTGGCTCTGGTGCCGTGGCGACTTCAAGGGCCTGCTCAACGACAACCACATGCATTCGATCGGCCAGCTCATGTTCGCCTTCACGGTGTTCTGGGCCTACGTCACCTTCTCGCAGTACTTCCTCATCTGGAACGCCAACGTTCCCGAGGAGACCTTCTGGTACAACATCCGCGAGACCGGCGACTGGTTCTATGTCGGCATGACGCTGCTCTTCGGTCACTTCTTCCTGCCCTTCCTCACCCTCATCCACTACCCGGTCAAGGTGAACAAGAAGCTGATGCCCTACATCGCCTTCTTCATCGCCAGCATCGTTCTGCTCGACATCTGCTACAACGTGATGCCCTCCCAGAAGGTCGCCAGCGGTGATCCGCTTCCCTTCCTCCAGGGTGGCCTCATCTGGACCATCGCCGCCGTCATCGGCATCGGCGGAATCTGCGTCTGGGCCTACCTGCGCAGCTTCGCCACCACCAAATTGATTCCGATCCGCGATCCCCGCATCGGTGAATGTCTGACTTACCACCAAGGCCATGCCGACTGAACCCGCACATCCCATGCACGCCTCTCGCCTGAGCATCACCGCAGCCCTCGCCGGCTGCGCGCTCTTCCTGGTGCTGGTCCTTTTTCTCCGTGACCAGCCCGCCCCGGTGAAGCCCGACCTCACCGACGTGCCTGAGTCCGACCAGTGGAAGTTCACGGCCGAAGGCCGCGCACAGAAGCTCAAGGAAGTCCGCGCGAAGGAGCAGGAGCAGATCGCCTCCTACGCCTGGATCGACCAGCCCAAGGGCACCGTGCGCCTCCCCATCGAGCGCGCCATGGAGCTCACCGTCCAGGAGCTTCAGGCTCGCCGTTGAGGCGCACCGGGCACGCCACTTGTCTTCCAATCCCCATCCGAACCAATCCTCAATGAGTACTTCGGCAACCCCCGCCCCGTCGCCCAGTGTAGGCGATCGTCGCGACTTCGATGCTGCTGCCCGCGGTGCCCTCCTCCTGGCAATCACCTCAGCCCTGCTGTGGCTTGTCGTCGGAGGCACCCTCATGCTGACCCATACGATCCAACTTCACACGCCGCGCTTCTTCGCGACCTGTGAATGGTTCACCTTCGGCCGCATGCAGGCCGCAGCTGAGACGGCCCTTCTCTATGGCTGGGTCGGCAATGCCGGCTTCGCAATGATCCTCTGGGTCCTTGGCCGTCTCGGCGGCGCGAAACCCCGTGGCCTGAATTTCTCCAAGATGGGCACGCTCTTCTGGAATGTCGGCGTGGTGGCGTCCGTGGTGCTCATTTTCGCGGGCAACCAGACCGGGCACTCCTCCCTGCAGCTTCCCGCCTATGTGCTGCCGCTGCTGATCCTCGCCTCCGCCGCCATGGGCGTGTCGGGTATCCTTGCCTGGTCCGACCGTCGCGAGACGGAGACTTACGCCGCGCACTGGTATGGTGCCGCAGCCCTCTTCCTCCTTCCCTGGCTGCTCTCCGCCGCCTTTGTCTTCCTCCATGTCTCCCCTGACAATGGCGTGGCGCAGACGGTCTTCGGCGCCTGGGCCGGCCAGAACATCCTGACGCTCTGGGTCGCCCCGCTCACCCTCGGCATCCTTTACTACATCATCCCGCGCCTCACCGGGCAGCGGATCCCCAGCTACAGCCTCGCCCTCGGCGGCTTCTGGGCCCTCATCGGCATCGGCGCCTGGACCGGCACACGCAGCCTCGCCGGCGGCCCGGTTCCCGTGTGGATCCCCTCCCTCGGCATCGCCGCCACGCTCGTGCTCGCCGTGCACTACATCGCGGTCGGCCTCAACCTGCGCGGCATCTTCACCGTCCTGCGCACCAGCCTCGTGGCCCGCTTCCTCGCAATCGCGGTCGCCTGCTACCTGCTCTGCGGCCTGCTCGACCTCGCCACCGCCTTCCGCTTCAGCGCGAAGTACACCCTCTTCACCTACGTGGCCGAGGCCAAGTGGATGCTCCTCATCGCAGGCGTCTTCACCCCTGCCGCCCTGGGCGCCTTCTACTTCGCCCTTCCCCGCATCACCGGCAAGGCCTGGGCTTCCGATGTGCTCATCTCGCAGCATTTCAAGGCCACGGCCATCGGCGTCGCGATGCTCGTGGGCGGTCTGCTCATCGCCGGCGGCCTCCAAGCCGTCATCCTCGCCGATCACGAGGCCAGCTTCAACGAGCTGATCGAGACCCTGAAGCCCTGGCTGCTCTGCAGCTCCTTCGGCATCGGCCTCATCCTTCTCGGTTCCACCTACATCCTCGTGAACCTCGGCGTCATGCTCAAGCCGGAGTCTGATTGCTCCTGCTGCTGCGAGGCCACCGAAAAACACCACGCCTGAGCCACCATGAAAAACGGACCTCTCTTTTTCGTCGGCATCTTCGGGGCGCTCGCCCTCTCCTGGGCCGGCGTCGTCATGGGCTCCAGCAAGCAGCTCACCAGCCTTCCCCAGCACTTCGACTCTCTCGAGGGCCAGCACTTCCCGCAGAAGCTCAATGGCATCGTTGCGCAGGGTCTTGACACCTACAAGAGCCTCGGCTGCGCCTCCTGCCACACCCAGCAGGTGCGCCGTCCCGGCTTCGGTAACGACCTCGTGCGCGGCTTCGGTGAGCGCCAGAGCGTGGCACGTGACTACCTCTTCCAGTCGAATCCGCCGATCGGCCAGCTGCGCCGCGGCCCCGACCTCGCCAATTACGCCGTCCGCGCCGCCAAGGACGGCGTGGACCGCAGCAAGCTGCTGCTCCACCTCTACACGGGTATCGAGGGCATGCCCTCCTACGCCTTCCTCTTCGAGGAGCGCAAGAATGAGGGCCACGCCCTTCCCCAGGCCCTGCCGGTGAAGTCCCCCGCCGGAACGCAGGTCGTTCCCACCCCTCGTGCCGAGGCCCTTGTCACCTACCTGCTCAATCTCAGGCAGGATTACGTCTACCCTGAGGCCACCCCCGCCGAGCCCGCTCCCGCAGCGGCTACCGCCGCCGTGGCCACCGCTGAAACCGCCGCCCAGGCCAAGAAATAATCATGAGCACCCCTTCGACTCCTGACCACCGCCACGAGGAGGCCGCCCAGTCCGATGAGGCCCTGATCCAGGGGCACACCGCCTCCCAAGGCACGGGCGCCAGCGCCGGCTCCATCGTCAGCGTCCTGTTCGCCTTCCTGCTCTGCTTCGCCGGTGTCTACCTCGAGCGCACCGCAGGCAACTACGACGTGAAGTCCTACGACGAGGACGCCCGCCTCGCCGCCGGCGGCTCCTCCAAGCCCAAGGCCGTCGACATGGTCGC
>JAHFTI010000163.1:5330-8318 GCA_023265535.1 Opitutaceae bacterium | reverse complement strand
CCCTCCATCCCGATGTCACGCCGTCGCCGTAGTACTCGTCCGCGATGTTGCATCCGCCCACGAAGGCCCGCGCCTCGTCGACGATCAGCAGCTTGCGGTGGTCGCGGAAGGAAAAGGAGCTCGGTCAGAGCACGTTGAACCAGCGCATTTCCCCTCCCGCCGCCAACAGTCCTACAAAGTAGTGGTCGGACAGGCCGAAGGAGCCAAAGGCGTCGATGATCAGGCGCACCCGCACACCGCGCTGCGCCGCCGCCGCTAGCGCCGCCCTGAACCGATCCCCGATCGCCGAGGCACTGAAGGTGAAGGTTTCCAGGCAGACCGACGTCCTGGCCTCTGCGATGGCCTGCAGCATCCCCTGCAGGAGGCTCTGCCCCGTGCCATGCCAGATGTGGCTATGTGTGTCCGACATGGAAAAAAGTCCTAGCTCCGCTCGTAGGAGTAGAGGAGGGTGACGTCCTGCCTGTCACCGTTCCTGTCGAGGATGTTGGAGGCGCCCTGGAACTCGATCAGGCGCCTGTTCACCTTGTCATACCTAAGGCGGAGCTTGGGGGCAAAGTGGCGGAAGAGGCGGTGCTTGAGGCTCAGTTCCGCCGACACCTGCGCCTCGTCGGACTGCAGCTTTTTCACCACGAAAGGGTAGGGGCGCAACTGCGACGGCAGGATCAGGTTGAGGGTGATCCGCTCCTTCTCCAGGAGCTCCAGGTTGTTCACCAGGTAATAGTGCCAGCCCTGGCAGGAGAAGACGCCACTTTCGCTTTCAAGTCGTGCACTCTGCTCGGGGGCATCCCCTTCCTGCCTGAAGATGATGTGTTCGCCTGCCTCCAACCGCAGGCCTTCCCGGTACTTGAGCCGCAGGTCCTCAAAGACATAGGTCGGCATGGCCACGCTGCGGGAATAGTCCGCGCTCAGGGTGGCGATCAGGCTCCCGTCCCCCGCACGGTATTCCGTAAGCGAATGTGTTGTCCTGCCTTCGAGGGAACTCACCACGTGCTTCTCCGTGTAGAGCAGGACACCGGCCCTGTCCCTGGCCTCACCCGTGTAACTCTGTCTGACAATGCCCGTCGCACCGGCGGCGTTCACGAGCAGCAGGCAGAGCAGCGACCAGCACAGGCGGGCAAGTGATGTGGCTGACATGGAGTGAAAAGGGTGGGGAGCCGTCCCGGTCCTCGGGCGGCCCTGTTCATCATAGCTGTATCCAAGCTTTCCTCACTCTCAATCCCGATTGTCATTCTGGAGGGGCGCGCCTCCCCCCAATTGTCGCGCGAGTTTTTCAAAAGTCTGGGCGCTCCGTGCCGACATACGTTCACACCCCCATGTCCAAGACCGTTCTCACACTCGATGACTCTGCAACCATGCGCAAGATGGTGAACTTCACCCTCTCCCGCGTCGGCTACACCGTGCTTGAGGCGACCGATGGACCGTCCGCACTCGAGCTCCTGCGCACCAAGCAGATCGACATGGTCATCACCGACTTGAACATGCCCGGCATGGACGGCATCGCGTTCACCAAGAATGTGCGCGCCCTGGCCCACCATGCCCGCACCCCCGTCGTCCTGCTCACGACCAACTCCGATGCCGACAGCAAGAGTGCCGGCCGCGCCGCGGGCGCCACCGGCTGGATGCTCAAGCCTTTCACCCCCGACCAGTTGCTCAGCCTCGCCTCCAAGGTGATTCCGCTCTGAGCGGGGGCGCTTCCGCCTTGGATCCAGGGGGAGGGAAGGGGAGGGGATCGCGTCAGGCAACTTGCGCGAACCCGCGTCTCGCGCGACTCAGCCCAGCAGCCCCGACAGCGCCTTCGATTTGCTCAGGGAGAAGGCCTCCCGCACCGCCAGGAACCCATCGAGCAGTTCCGCCGGGCTCCCCCCGCACGGGAAAACCATCGCCAGCTCCATGCCGTCAAAACGCACGGTCGCATCCACGCCGGGCACGCTGAGCATGCAGTGGGCGTAGTCCGACGGGTAATCCACGCGCAGGCTGCCGTCCTCGAGCTCCTCCACGGCGTCGATCACCGCCTCCACCTGCCCGCCCCGCCCGTCCAGGCTGAAGACCAGCTCCTGGAAACGCCCGGAAAAGAGCTCCCCGCACGCCTCACCGCGCAGGAAGTCCAGCTCCGTGAAGCCGGAGAGCTGCCACTCGTTGCGCCAGGCCGCCGCGTTGTCTCCATCAAACGAATACACGATCTCCAGTGTGAAGTCCTTGGCCGTGAGCGTCGCGCCGGGCGGGCTCACCGACAGGTCCAGGTCCTTTCGCTTGTAGGCGCACACGCCTCGCGCCCGCTGGAAGAGCGCCTCCGCCTCCTCGCCCAGCTCCTCCGCACACAGGCGCCCCAGGAAGGCGAGCGTGGTGGGATTCACCGCGTCGGGCACCGTGTGCTGGCCCTTGCGAAAACCGCGCAGCGTCTTGACCGGGCCGGTGGTGCGACCGACCAGCCGGATGCCCTGCACGAAGCCCGAGGACTTTTTTTCCGCCTTTGCCATGCCTCCACAGCTACGCGCCTTTGCCCTCCGCGCCAGTCAAACCTCGCCCCCTCCCGCTTTTTATCGCCGCCACCGTCGAAACTTTTCGCCTTCCTCCTGCGGATCGCTCAATAGAGTTCCCCAGCAGCCAGGTGGAAACCCTAGAACAGATTCGCGGGCTCCTCGCCAAGGTCGCGGGGGCAGAGCTTTACCGGAACAACCCATTCCGGCGTCTGGGGCTCTCCGTGCTCGCCTCCCCGCGCGAGGTCGCCAAGCGCTGCGACCAGCTGCGCATGTCCACCGAGCTGGGCATCGTCGAGGGCAGGCGCGCCTTCGCCCCGTCCCGCCCCCCCACGGTCGACCAGGTGCGCGAGTCCGCCCAGCAGCTCCAGGACCCGACCCTCCGCCTGCTCTGCGAGTTCTTCTGGTTCTGGCCGCTTGAGTATCCGGAATCTGGTGACGACGCCGGCCTCGCCGCCCTCGAGCGCGGCGACCCCGAGGAGGCCTTCGCCCTCTGGTGCCGCGCCCTCGC
>JAHFTI010000163.1:3179-5320 GCA_023265535.1 Opitutaceae bacterium | reverse complement strand
CCTCGCCCAGGGCCGCCCCGCCGCCGAGCACAACATGGCGATCTATTTCCACCTCACCGCGCTCAACCTCGACCTCGACGACCCGCGCGCCCCGCTCTCCGACGGCGAGATCTGGGGCCCCGCCCTGCGCTATTGGAAACGCGTCCTCTCGCGTGACGACCTCTGGGAGCGCCTCCTGCTGCGCACCCAGGGGCAGGTCGACTCCGCCATGCTCGGCGCCTTCCCCGCCGCCCTGCGCAGCCTCCTTCCCGCCGCCCTCGCCGGCATCAACGCCCAGGCCGCCCTCACCTACGCGGAACGCGGCCTCCCCGCCCGCGCCACCCAGCACTCCGACCTGGTCATGGGCCTGCACAACGACCCCGCCGAGGGCCGCCGCCTGCTCGAGTCCTGCGCGGCCTCCTGTGCGCGCCGCCTCGACGCGCGCATCGCCGCCGGCCGCCGCGCCGCCGAGGCCGGTGTCGACGGGCTCATCCCCGCCGTGCTCGCCCTCCTCGCCGGCTGCGAGGCCGAGCTGCGCATCATCGAGGCCTTCTGCGGCGCCGGCAGCCCGCGCTCGCGCGAGCTGTGCCAGGGCCTCACCGCCTGCGCCCTCGAGGTTCTCGTCGCCTACCAGCGCAAGACCCAGGACAACCGCGGCAGCCTCCCGCTCTTCCTCCACCTGCTCGACAAGCCCGCCACCCCCGAGCTCCTCCAGCGTGCCTCCGAGGCCTTCGAGGTCGTCTACTCGAACGCCCTCGTCTCCGGCCGCCTTCGCGAAGGCGAGCCCGCCTCCGACTCCGCCTGCCGCCTGCTCGCCGGCTGCCTCCTCCCCTCCGAGCGTATCCTGAATTTCAGTACGGAGGCCCGCGCACTCTATCGCGAGCGCCTCGGCCGCCTTCTCGCCCGCCTCGCCGACCAGGCCTCCTCCAATCCTCTCGCGGCCGACCTCGGGGCCCGCGCACTCGCCTCTGCCGCCCGCCTCCTCTCTCCCTCCTCGGTCACCCCTTCCGCCACCACCTCCACCTCCTCCGCCCCCACCGGCGTTCCGATGGCGCCCGCCCCCTTCGTCCTCGAGACCTCCGGCTGCCAGCTCTCCATCGGCGCCGAGGGCATCAGCCTCAACGGCCACCGCGTGCCGCTCCACGAGCTCGTCGGCCTGCGCCATGGCCTGGCCGTCGCGCCCGCACAGGGTGGGGCCCCCGCCGCCCCGCTTGTCGCCTGGTCCACCGTTCACGAGGCCTGGGAGCTCGATTTTGCCGCCCTCGGAGCCCGCCCCGAGGACGTGCTTCCGCTTTACACCGCCGTTGTCTTCGCCTTGGACTGCTTCGTGCGCCCCGCCCTCACCCGCACCCTGCTCTCCTGGCTGCACGCCGGCGAGACCGTCACGGTCGGCGAGCTCAGCCTGCAGCGCCACGGGCTTCGCACCGGTCCCACCGAGGAGTCCCCGGTCCTTCCGTTCTCGCAGCTTTTGGCCGCCCAGGACGGCGCCTCGCTTTACCTTTCCAGCCCGCCCCCGCAGCCCTTTTCCGCCACCCTGGACTGCTCCACGGTTTGGAATGCGTCGATAATCGCGCAAGTGATTGACACGCTTGCGGGAGATCTAGAAACCAGTGCCAATGATAGAGCACGGATTCCTAGCCCAAGTCCTCGCACGTGATCCCCGCGGACTGGTGAGCCTCCCCCAGGCCCCGGTTGACAGGGCCTTCGAGGAGTTCCTCGCGCTCCACCGTTCCCTGCAGGAAGCCTCCTCCGCAGCCTCCACCCCCGCCGCCCCCGAGGCCTCCGTGCCCGCCCCGCTTCCCGGCGAGGAACTCAGTTCCTTCCTCTGCCGCCTCGCCACCCACGTCTGGCGCGCCAAGTCGAAGATGGTCGACCCCGCCACCGGCGCGGCCCGCGACGACATGAAACGCGTGTACCGCCACATCGAGGGCGCCGTCGAGACCCTCGCCCAAAGTGGCGTTGTCCTGCAGGACTGGCTGAACCAGGCCTACGATGTCGGCCTCCCGGTCAAGGTGCTCAGCTACCAGCCCACCCCCGGCCTCTCCCGCGACACCATTTTGGAAACCCTGCGCCCCGCCGTCATTTGGAATGGCCGCATGCTTCAGTTGGGCGAAGTGATCGTTGGCACTCCGACCCCCACCCAGGCATAGCATCCCCCCCCC
>JAHFTI010000163.1:0-3147 GCA_023265535.1 Opitutaceae bacterium | reverse complement strand
ATCGACCTCGGTACCACCAACAGCTCCATTGCCCTCGTCTCGGGCACCGGCACGGAGGTCATCAAGAACGGCCTCGATGCCGACATCACCCCGTCCGCCGTTTACATCAACGGCCGCGGCAACCTCTGGGTCGGCCAGAACGCCAAGTCCAAGGAGACCGACGAGCGCAGCGAGGACGACGTGTTCCTCGAGTTCAAGCGGCGCATGGGCACCTCCCACAAGTATGCCTTCCGCTCCAGCGGCCGCGGCATGATGCCCGAGGATCTCTCCGCCGAGGTCCTTAAATCCCTGCGCGGCGACGTCTTCCTGCGCAAGGGTGAGGAGATCTCCAGCACCGTCATCACGGTCCCCGCCGCCTTCGAGCTGCACCAGTGCGAGGCCACCAAGCGCGCCGGCCTGCTCGCCGGTTTCAACCACGTCGCCCTCCTCCAGGAACCCACCGCCGCCGCCCTCGCCTACGGTTACCAGAAGCTCGACGCCAAGGCCTACTGGCTCGTCTTCGACTTTGGCGGCGGCACCTTCGACGCCGCGCTCATCCGCTCCGAGGACGGCTCCATGGTCGTCGCCAACCACGGCGGCGACAATTTCCTCGGCGGCTCCGACATCGACTGGGCCATCGTCGAGCGCCTTCTCGTGCCGCGCGTCGCCAAGGAGTACGGCCTCACCGATTTCCGCCGCGGCACCGCCGCCTACAAGTACGACATGCTGCGCCTCAAGGGCGCCGCCGAGGCCGCCAAGATCGAGCTCTCCCTCAAGGGCACCACGCTCCTCGAGGCCACCCTGCGCAAGGTGCGCGGCGAGACCGTCACCTTCGAGACCGAGATCTCCCGCGAGGAGGTCGCCCGCGTCGCCGAACCCATCGTGGCCCGCGCCATCGGCATCGCCACGCGCGTGCTCAACGAGAAGCGCGTCTCCCCAGCCGCCGTCTCCAAGCTCATCTTCGTCGGCGGCACCTGCCTCGCTCCCTACATCCGCGACATCGTTCAGGAGCGTCTCCGCATCACCGCCGACATCGGCGTGGATCCCATGACCGTCGTCGCCCGCGGTGCCGCCATCTTCGCCGGCACGCAGCGCCTGCTCCGCCTCGAGCGCAAGCAGACCCGCAGCATCTGCCTCCCGGTCGAGCTCCTCTACAAGCCCGTCGGCGTCGACACCGATCCGCTCGTCGGCGGCAAGGTCGGTCTGGCCCCCGGTGTGCAGGCCTCCTCCTACACCGTCGAGTTGATCAACCAGCAGACGAAGTGGCGCAGCGGCCGCAGTGCCCTCACCGAGAACGCCGCCTTCCAGTTCTCCGTGCGCGCGGAGCCCGGCCAGCAGAACACCTTCCTCATCGAGTTGCGCGACGCCACCGGCACGCTCTGCCCCATCGAGCCCGACCGCTTTGCCTACACCGTCGGCATGGTCGTCGAGGAGCAGCCCATCATCAATCACCTCGGCGTGGCCATGGCGGACAACTCCATGAGCCTGCACTTCACCAAGGGCCAGGGTCTGCCCGCCAAGTGCACCAAGACCTACCGCAGCGCCACAGGTCTCAGGCGCGGCGAATCCTCGCAGCTGCTCCGCATCCCCATCGTCGAGGGCAACCGCGAGCTCGCCGACCGCAACGTGCTCATCGGCACCCTGGAGATCACGGCCAACTCCATTTCCCGCGACCTGCCCCTCGGCAGCGAGATTGAGGTCACCCTCAGCATGGACACTTCGCGCATGCTGACCGTGCTCGCCTACGTGCCCATGCTCGACGAGGAGTTTCCCGCCAAGATCACCCTTGGCGGCGAGGTCCGCCAGCCGCGCCTCCCGCTGCTCCAGGAGGAATGGCGCCGCGAGGCCGAGCGCCTGGCCGCCCTGCGCGCCCGCGTCGTCGCCGCCTCCGACATGACCTCGCTCGCCGCCGTGCGCGACTTCGAGGGTTCCGAGCTTGTCGCCGAACTCGACCTCCGCCTCAGCGGCGAGGGCGCCGACTTCGACGCCCTGCTCAAGGCCGACCGCGACCTGCTCGACTTTAAGATCCGCCTCGACGAGCTCGCCGCCTCCATCGCCTTCCCGCTGCTCGTCGTCGAGACCGACAACATGTGCGGCTTCCTCGACGGCCTGGTCGCACGCCATGGCACGCCCGAGGAACTCGCGCGCGCCCTCTCCCTGCGCAAGGAGGCCGGCCAGCTCGTCACCGAGCGGAATGAGGAGCGCCTGCGTGCCAAGTACGCCGAGATCCACGAGTCCTACTGCACGATCCTCCACCGCCAGGATTCCTTCTGGCGCGAGTACTTCGAGGAGCTCGCCCGCGACACCACCGGTGTCGTCGGCAAGGTGCCCGCCTCCACGCTGGTCGCCCAGGGCCGCGAACTGATCGCCGCCGGCAATTTCGCCGAACTGCGCAACGTCGTTTACCAGCTCCAGGAGCTCCTTCCGAAGAAGGTTGCCGAGGTGGTGTACCGCGGCTACGGCTCGACCCTGATCGCCTGAGCCGGCGGCCCCTGCCCGTCTGCCGCCGCCCTGCCCGCCCTTCGGTCCACCCAGTCAACCCCGTCCATCAAGTCCACGCAGTCCACCCGGCGCATGAACTCCGTCCCGTTCATTCAGTTCATTCCGACTCCTCCCTCCCCTTAGTCCCCCCCAAGCCCCCTCATCAAGATGCCTGGAAAGCCCGAGACCCAAAGCCTCTCCCTCTCCCTTCGCATGGCCAGGGCCTACCGTTTCGCCGAACAGGGACGCTGGCGCGAGGCTGAGTCCGAGCTCGCCCCCGGAGGAGGCCTGCCGCCCGAGACCCTCGCACTGCATGCCCAGGCGGCCCTCGTCACCCAGTCCGGCGACTACGCCCGCGCCCTCTACCTCTGGAAGCAGCTCCTTCAGCGCGAGCCCATGCACGATGAGGCCACCCGCATGGTCGAGGCCATCGCCCTCTGGCAATCCCGCCCCCACTGGTACCGCTACCTTCCCGTCGCCGCCGGTCTCGCCGCCGCCCTGATCCTGATCCCCGTGCTCGTCTGGGCCTTCTCGCCCTCCACCCCGGCCGCTCCCCTTCGCCCCGCCCCCTTGGCCACCACGACCACCACCTCCGGCGCCGCCTCACCCTTCGCCAGCACCGGCTCCCTCAACGCCGCCACCCAGCCTTCCGCGACGAGCACCCCCCGGCCCGTCACTCCCGCCGCC
>JAHFTI010000162.1 GCA_023265535.1 Opitutaceae bacterium | reverse complement strand
TGCCCGCCATGCTGGTGCATTCACGCGCCCAGGGCATCAGCCTCCATGAGGCCGAACAGCGCTACCTCGGCACCACCACACGCGACATCGCCTCGCGCTGGGTCGAGACGGCGGCGCTGCCGCCATCCATCAAGAGCGTGATCCGCTGGGTGGAATGCCCGTCGCAGGCCACACGGGACGTGGAACTGGTTGCCGTCGTCGCACTGGCGCGCCTGCTTTGCCAGCACAACCATGTCGGCTACAGCGGTGACACGCCCAAGGTGCAGTGCCCTCCGATCCAGGAGACCGAGGCCTGGCAGGTGCTCCGCGAAAAGGTGTTCCCTAGCTTCCAGATCGAGGCCTTCGAGCGGGCGGCGCACCCCTTCTGCAAGCGCATCAGGAGCGACCTCCAGGGACGCCTCGGCTGAGGCTCCCGCGGGCACTGCGTAGTGCCCGCGCCACTACACCCGGAAACAGGGTGTTTTCCCCTCGGGAAAGGGGGGCTTCCAGCCTTGCCGGCGGGGGGCCTTGTGACGATACATGGGACAGGAGACCTCCCATGAAACTGAACCTGAAGGAAACGGGTCGGGGAGACGGTTGCAGGGCGACCGCAAAAGAGGGGCGTGCCGGGTTGCTGAGGCTCCTGGGAATCGCCCTCACCGGAGGCCTCCTGAGCCTCTGTTCCGCAGGCCTCTCCGCACAGGAGAACCAGGGAGTCCTGCTCCAGACCGACGAGGCCTTCCTGCAGGAAATCGAGGCCCGCTCGGTGCTCTTCTTCCTCGACCACACTGACCCGCTCACGGGCCTCACGCGCGACCGCGCGCCGGCCGACGGGCGCCCCAGCGCGGCCTATGCCAGCGTGGCGGCCAGCGGCTTCGCCCTGACGGCCTGGTGCATCGCGGCCGATCGCGGCTGGCTCCCCCGTGAGACCGCGCGCCGCCAGAGCATGCTCACCCTCGATTTCCTGCTCAATCGCGCCGAGCACGTGCGCGGCTGGTTCTACCACTTCCTCCACGTGGGCGACGGCACCAGGGCCTGGCGCTCGGAGGCCTCGACGATCGACACGGCCTTGCTCATGCAGGGCGCACTTGTGGCGCGCGAGTATTTCAAGGATCCGGAGATCACCGGGCTCGTGGATGCCCTGTATGCCCGCATCGACTGGAACTGGGCGCTCAACGGCGGCTTCACCCTCTCACATGGCTGGCGCCCGGAGACCGGCTTCATCCCGTGGCGCTGGGACCAGTACGCCGAGATGCTCGGCCTGTACCTGCTGGGCCTGGGCGCGCCCGAAAGGCCGCTGCCGCCCTCGTCATGGCACTCCTGGAGGCGCGGCCCCATCATGGAGTATGCGGGCCGCTCCTACATGCATTGCGCCCCGCTCTTCACGCACCAGTTCTCGCATGCGTGGTTCGATTTCCGCGGCCGCCAGGACGCCTATGCCGACTACTGGCGCAACAGCGTGGACGCCACGCTTGCACAGCGCCAGTGGTGCGCGGACCAGTCCGCCAGCTTCCCGCATTGGTCGCTTGACCTCTGGGGGCTGACGGCTTCCGACAGCGCCAAGGGTTACGTGGCCTGGGGCGGCCCCAATCTTTCCCCGGAAAAGCACGACGGCACCCTGGTGCCCTGCGCCCCGGGAGGGTCCCTGCCCTTCGCGCCGGCCGAGTGCCTGAACACGCTGCGCCGCATGCGCGAGCTCGGTGGCGATCAGCTCTGGGGGCGCTACGGCTTCGCGGATGCCTTCAATCCTCACACCAACTGGGTGGCGAGCGACGTGATTGCGATCGACCAGGGCATCATGCTGCTGATGTCCGAGAACCTGCGCAGCGGGTTTGTCTGGCGCATGTTCATGCAGGCTCCGGAGGTCCGGCGGGCGCTGGAACTCGCGGGGTTCAGGGATCAGCGCGACATGGCCGGGGGCACGATGGTCGCACACCTGCGCTGAGCGGGCCCTGCGGCAGGTGCGGTCAGGTGAGGTCAGGTGGGGCTGGGCCAGACCAGGAGCAGGTCAGGTCTTGGCCGGGGATTTCCTGGGGTCCTTCTCCGGCGGCATGGGCGGAGGGAATTTGCCCGCCTCGGCGGCATGAACGAAACCCTCGGTCACGCTCTTGAGTTCCTCCCAGCGGCGACGGATCTTGCGGGCCTCCTCGGTGCTGATGGCGTTGTCCCCGGCGGCCTGGGCAATCGTGGCCAGCATGTCTGCAAACTCTTGCACGATGTCATTCGTGATCGGGATCAGGTGACCGTCGGCAGCGATGGAATGGGGATTGCGGATAAAAAAGCCGTCGGCGCGCTCACAGACCCATTGCGCGATGCGCGGGTTGGAGGTGATGCGGATGAGCTGGCCCACGCGGTCGAGGGGGTTGCTTGCGCCGCTGCCGGTCTCGTCCTCGGTCGGCTCCGCCCACTTGTAGACGAGTGAAAGCGACAGCCCCATCTCGGAGGCGATTCGTTTGGCGGGCACTTCCTTGAGCACCTCCCTCATGACTTCGTGCGACTGCATTGTGAAGTCTGACTGTCAGACGCCACGGAAAAGGCAACATTCCATCGGCGGATCACGCTTTTCACGCCGCAATAATGACATGCCGACACAAACATCTGAATTCCTGCTAATGATTGCGGAGGACGCATTTTAACATTTCGCAGAAAATCCGATTATGACATACCCACTCCAAGTCCTGTACTATGAATATCCACGAATACCAAGCTCACGCACTTTTCGAAAAGTTCGGAGTGCCCTCTCCCAAGGGCTACCCCGCCGCCTCCGTCGCCGATTTCGACGCCGCGCTCGCCAAACTTCCTGACGGCCCGGTCGTCGTGAAGTCCCAGATCCACGCCGGTGGCCGTGGCAAGGGCACCTTCACCGACGGGTTCAAGGGTGGCGTCAAGGTCTGCAAGACCAAGGCCGAGGCCAGGGAAATGGCCACGAAGATGCTCGGCAACACGCTGGTCACGCTCCAGACCGGCGCAGCCGGCCGCAAGGTGCAGACGATCTATTTCACCCCCGCCTGCGACATCAAGAAGGAGTACTACCTCTCCATTCTCCTCGATCGCGCCTCCTCCCGCCCCGTCATCGTGGTCTCCACCGAGGGCGGCATGAGCATCGAGGATGTGGCACACAACACGCCCGAGAAGATCATCAAGGTCCTCGTCGACCCGGCAATCGGCCTCGCCGACTACCAGGTCCGCCAGCTCATCTTCGCGCTCGGCTTCAATCCCGCCGAGGCCAAGAACGCCACCAAGCTGATCAAGGCCCTCTACACCATGTTCTGGGAGACCGACGCCTCCATGGTTGAGATCAACCCGCTGATCACCACGAAGGACGACCAGGTCATGGCCCTCGACGCCAAGGTCGGCTTCGACGACAACGCCCTTTTCCGCCATTCCGAGATCGTCGCCCTGCGCGACCTCAATGAGGAGGACTCCAAGGAGATCGAGGCCTCCAAGTACGGCCTCTCCTACATCGCCCTCGACGGAAACATCGCCTGCCTCGTGAACGGCGCCGGCCTGGCCATGAGCACGATGGACATCATCAAGCACTTCGGCGGCACGCCCGCCAACTTCCTCGACGTCGGCGGCGGCGCCTCGAAGGACCAGGTCGTGGCGGCGTTCAAGATCATCCTCGGTGACCCGAACGTGAAGGGCATCCTCGTGAACATTTTCGGCGGCATCATGGACTGCAACGTGATCGCCTCCGGCGTCGTGGAGGCCGTCAAGGAAGTCGGCCTTGAGCTGCCCCTCGTCGTGCGCCTCGAAGGCAACAACGTCGAGGCCGGCAAGACCACCCTCAACAGCTCCGGCCTCAAGCTCGTCTCGGGCGACACGATGGCCGACGCAGCCCAGAAGATCGTGAAACTGGTATCCGCAGCCTGAATACGGCCAAGGTAACACAAACAACCATCAAACGACTCCCACCATGGCCATTCTCGTCAACGAAAACACCAAGATCCTCATCCAGGGCATCACCGGCGACTTCGGCGGTCGCCACGCGAAGCTCTCCATCGACTACGGCACGCAAGTCGTGGCCGGCGTGACCCCCGGCAAGGGCGGTCAATTCTTCGAGCACGGCGGCAAGAAGGTTCCGATCTTCAACACCGTCGCCGATGCCGCCCGCGAAACCGGCGCCACCGTCTCCACCATCTTCGTTCCGCCTCCGTTCGCGGCCGACGCCATCCTCGAGAGCATCGACGCCAACCTCGATCTCGCCGTCGCCATCACCGAGGGCATTCCGATCCGTGACATGGTCCGCGTGAAGCGCGCCATGGGCGGCCGCAAGACCCGCCTGGTCGGCCCGAACTGCCCCGGAATCGTGACCCCGGGCTCCGGCCCGAAGTCCCACGGCGGCTGCCGCATCGGCATCGCCCCCGGCTACATTCACAAGAAGGGCAAGGTCGGCGTGGTCTCCCGCTCCGGCACCCTCACCTACGAGGCGGTCTGGCAGCTGACCTGCCGCAACATCGGCCAGACGACCTGCGTCGGCATCGGTGGCGACCCGGTCAACGGCACCTCGCACCTCGATGTCATCAAGCTCTTCGCCGCCGACCCCGACACCGTCGGCTTCATCATGATCGGTGAGATCGGCGGCACCGCCGAGGTCGAGGCCGCCCGCTGGATCAAGGCCAACTGCAACAAGCCCGTCGCCGGCTTCATCGCCGGTGCCACCGCCCCCGCAGGTCGCCGCATGGGCCACGCCGGCGCCATCGTCGGCGGCGCCGAGGACACTGCCGCCGCCAAGATCGCCGTCTTCAAGGAGTGCGGCATCGAGGTCGCAGCCACGCCCTCCGACATGGCCGACGCGCTCATCCGCCTCGCCCAGGTCCGCGGCGTGCAGCTCACCTGAGCACGCAGCCCGCACAGGCACTGTTTCCCCAGGCGGGGCGGCCCCACGGCCGCCCCGCTTTTTTGTGCCCGGACGGGAGGGGGCGGGAACGAAAATTGAACGATCCGCTTATATTGGAATCTATCCGTATTAAATCCCCGTACTGCTTCAGTCGTCGCCCGCGCCGCGCCTTGCAAGCGTAGCGCATGTCTTGCTACCCCATTAGGAATACCCATACTACCCATTAGGTATCCCGTAACACGCCCCCCCATGAACATGTCCTCCCCCGATCGTCTGCCCATCCACATCAATGAAGAACCTCGCACCGTGCCCAGCAACGCCACGCTCCTGAGTGTCCTGCGCGAGCTGTCGCATGCCGATGGCAAGAAGGTGTCCGTTGCCCTGAACGGTGTCATGGTCCGCAGCGCGGACTGGGCCGACCAGCATCTCTGCCCCGACGACCACCTCATGGTGATCGAGGCCGGCCGCTGAGCCAGTTCCTGCCCCCACCCCACTTCCGGCGGACGCAGCCTGCGTCACGCCCCACAGGCGCCCCTGATCGGGCGCCTTTTTTTTGTGTCGCCTGCCAAGGACAGGCCCTCCCAGCATCCGGCACGCCCATGAGCCTTCTCCCCGAGGAAATCCAGCGTTACCGCCGTCACCTCAGCCTGCGCGGCTTCGGCCCCGCGGCGCAGGAACGCCTGAAGGCCTCGACGGTCCTCGTGATCGGTGCCGGCGGGCTGGGCTGTCCCGCCCTGCTCTACCTGGCAGCGGCGGGCGTGGGGCGCCTGGTCGTCATGGACGACGACCGGGTGGAGGTATCCAATCTTCAACGACAGGTCCTCTACACCGCGGCCGATGCGGGGAGGCCCAAGGCGGAGGCGGCGGCGGACAGGCTGCTCGCGCTGAACCCGCTGATCAGCGTCGAGCCGCATGCGGAGCGGCTGACGCGCGCCAACGCGCTCGCCCGCGTGGCCGACTGCGACGTGGTGCTCGACGGCACCGACAACTTCGCCACGCGCTACCTCGTGAACGACGCCTGCGTCATCGCCGGCAAGCCCTTCGTTTACGGCGCGATTCACGCCTTCGAGGGGCAGCTCTCCGTCTTCAACTGGAGGGGCGGGCCCAGCTACCGCTGCCTGTTCCCCGCGCCTCCCGCCGCCGACGCCGTGCCCAATTGCGCCGAGGCGGGCGTCCTGGGGGTGTTGCCGGGGCTGATCGGGACGGCGCAGGCTGCGGAGGTGATCAAGCTGCTCACCGGCATCGGCACGCCCCTCTCGGGTCGGATCCTGCTGTGGAACGCCCTGACGATGGAGACGCGCATCATGCGGCTCCGCGCCGTGCCGGCCAACCTGGCGCTGCGCGAGCTGGGAGCGGACGAGCCCGCGGCGTGCCGTATCCAGGAACGCACTACACCTTCGCCCGCACAGGCCGGCGCCGCCGCCGGTGGGCCGCGCGAGATCCGCGTCGGGGAGCTGCGCGCCCTGCTGGCAGCGGGCCCGGCCCCGCAGCTGGTCGACGTGCGCGAGGCCTGGGAACGGGCGGAGGGCACCCTGGCAGGCTCCGTGCATGTTCCCCTGGGAGTCCTTGGCACTGCCGAGGCAGGGCCCCTGCTGGCGGGGCTTGATCCCCTGGCGCCCACGGTGGTGTTCTGCGCCGGGGGCGTGCGTAGCCTGAGGGCGCTGCCCCTGCTGGAGAACAGGCATGGCTTCAGGCGGCCGACGAGCCTCGCAGGAGGCTACCAGGCTTGGACGGCCCTGCAGCACTGAACATTGCGAGGCCAAAGCCCCCGTGCCGCAATATTTGCCGCAACCTCCGCCACTATTTGCGCGTCATGCCAGCGCCCCCTTCTCAAGCACGAGGCCCCCACCCCATGTCAAAATTCATCCCCGCACAGCTCCTCCTTTGCTGCTCCCTGGTCGGAGCGGCCTTTGCCGCCCCCCTGCAATCGCCTGAGCGGGGGGCCGCCAGCACGGAAATGGCACGCCAATGGGACCGAGGCTTCCTCAGCGGAAACGGCACCCAGGGCGCGATCTACTACGGCGCGCCGGGCCGCGAGCTCGTCACCTTGAACCACGCCCTGCTCTTCCTCCCGCTGGGCAACAAGGCGGTCGTCCCCCAGCTCGGCGACAAGCTGCCCGAACTGCGCCGCCGCATCGGGGAGCAGGGACATGACAAGGCCATGCTCTGGTGGATGGAGCAGGCCAAGCCCTTCGGCTACACCGGCCTCCTCAACACCGATCCCTTCCATCCCGGGCTCGAGCTCGAGCTGCTCACCCAGCCCGTGGGCAGCGTGCGCGATTACCTGCGCACCGAGGACTTCGCCACCGGCGAGGTGTCCGTGCGCTGGAGCGACGACCGCGGCGAGTTTCAGCGGCAGCTTTTCGTCTCCCGCCCGGACAACGTCGTTGTCCTCCGGCTTCGCGGCGAGGGCCCGAAGGCGCCCCTGGTGGATGCCGACCTGCGCATCCCCGGCGTGGGCGACGCCCGCGTGCGCGCCTACACCCAGGACCACCAGCTTGACGCCGCCTCCCCCGAGGCCGCGGCCAACGTGCTCATCCAGTCGCAACTGTGCGTCGACGCGGACGGCCTGCGCCTGGAGAACGCCTACAAGTATCCATCACCTGAATACGGCCACGACGGCTATGATGCGGCCCTGCGTGTGATCGTGCGCGGCGGCAGCGTGAAGCCGGGTGAGCGCCTGCTCTCGGTGCGCGGGGCGGAGGAGATCCTGGTCATCGCCCGCATCGAGCCCCGGAGGAAGCTGGCGCCCGGTTCCTCGCAGGAACTGCGCAGGCAGCTCGACGCCCTTCCGGGCGACTACGCCGCCCTGCTGGCCCCGCATGCCCGAGTGCACGGGGATCTCTTCAGTCGCGTGACGGTGGATTTCGGAGGCGCGAAGGAGCGCACCCAGACCACCGACGCACTCCTGGCGCGCAGTGTCGCGACCAAGGAGATCCCGCCCGCCCTCCTCGAGAAGATCTATGACGGCTCGCGCTATGTGATCCTCAGCGCCTCGGGCATCCGCCCCCCTAACCTGCAGGGCATCTGGACCGGCACCTGGCAGCCCGCCTGGTCGGGCGATTACACGACCAACACCAACCTCCAACTCGCCATTGCCCACCACTTCAGCTGCGGCACGCCCGAGTTGCTGGACGGCTACTTCAAGCTCATCGAGCAATCCCTGCCCGACTGGCGCCTGAATGCGAAGGGCCTCTTCGGGGCGCGCGGAGTCGTGGCGCCCACGCGCCAGTCCACGCACGCCAAAAACATCCATTGGAGCAACCGCTTCCACGGCTCCTACTGGACGCCGGGCGCTGGCTGGCTGGCACACTGGTTCCAGGAGCACTTTGCCTACACGGGAGACCGCCGTTTCCTCGCCGAAAGGACCGTGCCGCTGCTCAAGGAAATTGCCCTCTTCTACGAGGACTTCCTGTACGCCGGCCCCGATGGACGCCTGCTGTTCCGCCCCAGCAAGTCGGCGGAGAACGGCTCCAACGACAACTCGACGCAGGACATCATGGTGGCG
>JAHFTI010000161.1:3888-8387 GCA_023265535.1 Opitutaceae bacterium | reverse complement strand
CCCCGCAGGAGGGCGTGGGCCTCGAGAACTCGCGCAAGACCATCTGCATCTCGACGCAGGTCGGCTGCGCCATGGGCTGCGTCTTCTGCGCCTCGGGCCTCGCCGGCCTCAAGCGCGATCTCGGCGCCGGCGAGATCGTGGCCCAGCTGCTGCAGGTTTGCTACCGCGAGGACGGCCGCACCCCGCGCGCACGCGCCGAGCTCGCCTCCTTCGACAATATCGTGGTGATGGGCATGGGCGAGCCGCTCGCCAATTACGACGCCCTCATCCGCGCCCTCACCATCCTCAACGCCGACTGGGGCCTGGCCTTCGGCGCGCGCCGCATCACGCTCTCCACCTCGGGCCTCGTGCCCAAGATCCTCAAGCTCGCCGACGAGCCCCTCGGCTTCCGCCTCGCAATTTCCCTGCACGGCGCCACCGACGAGGTCCGCGAGAAGATCATGCCCGTCAACAAGGCCTACCCGCTCGACAAGCTGCTGCCCGCCGTGAAGACCTTCTCCGAGAAGCACGGCCGCATGATCACGCTCGAGTTCATCCTCATCGAGGACGTGAACGACTCGCTCGACCAGGCCGAGAAGCTGCGCGACATCGCCCTCGACCTGCACGCGCACGTGAACCTCATCCCCTACAACAACGTCGAGGGCCTGCCCTGGAAGCGCCCCTCGGGCAACCGCCTCGAGCGCTTCTCGCGCGTGCTCTTCGACGCGGGCATCTCCACCACGCTGCGCCGCGAGAAGGGCCACGAGATCGAGGCCGCCTGCGGCCAGCTCCGCCTCAAGACCGAGAAGGAACGCGAGGAGGCCTGAGGCCTGCCCGCCCGCCCCTCCCAATCATCCCCCACGAAAAAGGCGCCCCGAAGGAGGCGCCTTTTTTATCCCCCGGATTCCGCAACCGTCGGGAGTCCGGGCGGACCTCCACGAACCTATGCATCATATGCTAGCCCCCTAGCTAACAGCCATTGAATGGACTGTTGGTTGACGCATCCCCATCGGGAGAGCCCGCCGGCACCGGCGGTTGCGGAATCGGGTTCAAACCTTGCCTCGCTTGGCCTCCAGTTGGGAGCGGATCTCCGCGACCTTGGCCTGAGTGAGGGGAAATTGCAGCACGAGCAGCAGGGCGGCCGTGACACCCACGATCGGGATGCCGGCGAGGTACACCTTGATGCCAAGCAGGGTCTCCGCGCTCTGCGCAGGCAGCTTTGCATCGAAGCCAATGACCTTCTCGAGCACGATGCCGGAGGCCAGTGCGCCCAGTGAAAGGCCGAGCTTCTGGGTGTAGCTCGAGCAGGCGGAGAAGCTGCCCTCACGGCGCTTGCCGGTGTTCAGCTCGTCGAAATCCATGACGTCGGCACCCATGGAGCCGGACAGCATCCAGAAGCCCGCGCAGACCAGGGCGATCGAGCCCGAGGCGAAGAGCTGGAGCCACTCGACCGAGGGGGTGTAGAGCCACCAGGTGCCGGCATAGGCCACGTAGGCCAGGATACAGGTGATGATCGCAGCCTGACGCTTGCCGACTGCGTTGGCGATGCGGGCGATCATGGTGGCACCGATGAAGCCGCCAACCGAGCCGGCGACGCCCATCCAGAAATTCCACTTGTTGCCCGACTCCTGGTTGCCAGCGCAGGCCACATAAACGGTGGCATAGTAGCCCAGGGTGCCCACCATCGAGTTGCCCATGGCGAAGGCCATCGTGAAGAGCAGCTGGATGCGGAACGGCTTGCACTTGAGCGTCTCGAAGAAGGCCTCGCGCAGGCGCACCTTCTCCTGCTTCGCGGTGATGACGTAATCGTAGTAGCGCTCGCGCAGGGAGAAAAACATGATGACGCTGAAGACGGCCATCGTGAGACCGAGCACGCCGGTATAGATCTGGATGCCCAGCAGGGTGTTGGGCTTGGCGGCGGCCTCGGCGGGAACGGAGGCGAACTTCACGCCCGCCCAGGTGGCGAACCACAGGGCGCTGAAGTTGGCGATCTCCATGATCTTCTGGATGGCGCCCTTGTAGGACTGCACGCTGGTGCGCTCGTTGTAGTCGGGTGTCAGCTCAGCGCCCAGGCTCTGGAAGGGCATGTTGAAGCTGCTCATCAGGGGCACGTAGATCATCGAGCTCAGCAGCATGTAGGCGAAGATCTGTTTCTCGCTCCAACCCGGTGAGACAAAGAAGAACAGCATCGGCAGGCCAAGGCCGGCGATGACACCGCCCACAAGGATGAAGGGGCGACGACGGCCGAAGCGCGTGCGCGTGTTGTCGGAAAGCCAGCCGAAGAAGGGATCTGAAATGGCGTCGAACAGGCGATTCAGGAAAAGCGCCCAGCCGATCAGCGTCGGGGAGACGCCCAGGTAAAGGTTGAAGACGGCAAAGGCCACCGAGGGATAGAGCCAATGTCCCCACATGTCCAGGGCGGTGCCCAGGCCATAGGCCATTTTCATTGTCACGGGCACCTTGTCCTCGACGGAGGTGCGATGGGGGCGGCTTTCGGCGGGAGGGGAGGAACGGTCGGCGTTTGCCATGTGATAGGGGGGGATGCAGGGGTGTGACTAAGAGGCGGGGGAAACGGGACGGCGCGCAAGGCCACCCCAGTTCTTTCGTTAGCGAGAAGGAACCCGTGGACCAAGGGGTCGCCGGGAGCCAGGGGGGAGACGCAGGATTGAAACCGAAGGACATGGCGTAAAGACACCAGTGATGAGTCCTGTTGTTTTACTGTGGCGCTCCTTTGCGCCCGGATCGCTGCGCCATGCCGCAAGCCGTTGTCCGGGGCGCCGGGCGGACCTGACACCAGCCCCCGCGCTGCAGGCAACACCCGTCCCGGGACGCCTGACAGAGGCTCCGGAAAACGGAAAGCCTTACACGTTAGAGCAAATGCGCTTTTCCTGAAGGGATTTGGCCGGCGCCGGTGTTATGGCTGGGCTGCGGACACACGAAGGGGCGCAGTAATTCGTTCGTTAGATTTTTTTTGACGAACCGTCTTCCTTTCCCCTGCGTCTTAGCAGGCCACCACCCCGCTGCCCCGGCAGCCCACCCCTTCCCCAACGATCGTCCCCCACCCCCTGAAGGATGTACGCGCAACCCACCATCAAGGATGTCGCACGCGTGGCCGGTGTCCATTTCACCACGGTCTCAATGGCCCTGCGCGGCCATCCGAGCATCCCTCCCACCACGCGTGAGCGCATCATCGCGGCCGCGAGCCGCATCGGCTACCAGCGCAACCAGGTCTTTGCGGCACTCACCAACCAGCGGCGCCGCGCAGGCACCAGCTACTATGTGCCGCGCGTGGCCTACCTCGCCAACCGCACCGAGGAGGAGGGCTTCCTCAAGCTCGCCCACCATCGCATGATGTTCGAGGGTGCGCGCAAGGAGGCCGAGGCACTCGGCTACGGCATGGACCTGCTCTACCTGGGCAAGGGTCACCACACCTCGAAATCCCTCCACAAGCACCTCAAGCACAACGCCATCACCGGCCTGATCATCGGCGCCTTCGAGCCGGGCGGCCCCTCGCTCGAGCTGGACTGGAACGAGTTCTGCACGGTAAAGATCGACTCCCGGCAGATCCAGCCCGCCTGCACCTTCATCTCCACCGACCAGCTCAACGGGGTGCGCGACGCCTTCCAGAGGATGCGCGAGCGCGGCTACCGCCGCATCGGCCTGGCCATCGGCATCGACGACGAGGAGAGCACGGACAACATGCATCTCTCCGGCTGGCACCTGGAGCAGTTCGGCATCCCCCCCGAGGAACGCATCCCGCCGCTGCTCTTTCCGCGCGGGGCGCGCGAGAAGCAGGCGAGCGAGCTGCTCCGGGCCCACATCCTGGAGCACCGCATCGACGCACTCCTCTGCAACTGGGCCAACGTGCGCAGCCTCATCAGCCTGGCTGGCTTCGAATGCCCCGCGCAGGTGGCCTGCGCAGGACTTTGCATCACCAAGCCCACTCCCGGCCTCGCCGGCATCGTGAGCAACATGGACCTCGTGGGCCAGCGCGTCATGGCGCTGCTCGCGGTCCTGCTGCGCTCGGAGCAGCGCGGCGTGCCCGAGTGCGCAACCAACACACACGTGAAAGGAGACTGGCACGATGGCGCATCCGCCCCGTACAAGCGCTAAGCGGCGCCCCACCATGCTCGACGTGGCGAAGCTCGCCGGAGGGGTCCACCCCTCGACGGTCTCGCTCGTCCTGCGCAACTCCCCGAACATCTCCGAGGCCACGCGCAAGCGCGTGCTCGAGGCGGTGCGCAAGGTCGGCTACCGGCGCGACCCGCTGCTCGACGCCTACAACCACCACCGCATGGGCGTGATCCCGCACAAGACGGAGCCGATCATCGCCTGCGTGAGCGACCTCGACTCGCGCGACGAGGCGGAGCACCAGGAGCCCTACCGATCCTTCCTCAGGGGCGCGCGCGCCGCGGCCGAGAACCTGCACAGCAGGCTGGAGCTCTTCCTCACGGGCAAGAACCAGCTCAGCCCCGAGCGCCTCAACGGCATCCTGCACGCGCGCGGCATCAGCTCCATCC
>JAHFTI010000161.1:0-3878 GCA_023265535.1 Opitutaceae bacterium | reverse complement strand
CCATCCTGATCATGGCCCTGCGCTCGGGACCGGGCCGCCTCGCCTTCACCTGGGAGGACTATTCCGCGGTGCGCATCGAGAGCCCGCGCCTCCCGCAGCCGCGCCTCGCTGTATCCACGGATCAACGACAGAGCGCGCGCCTGGGCCTGCGCTCCCTGCTGGCCGCGGGATACATGCGCATCGGCCTGCTGCTGCGCCCCGGCACCAGCCTCGCCAACCGCGACCTGCTCCTCGCGGGACACCTGCTCGAGCAGTCCCTGCTGCCCCCCGGCGCACGCATCCCGCCCCTTCTCCTTCCCGCCACCGGCGAACACCGCAACCTCGTGCGCGACTGGATCCACCAGCACCGCATCGAGGCCGTGCTCGCGGAGTCCCCTGCGCTCGCCGCCCTCATGCCTCCCGCGGCCGAGCCCCAGGCCCCCGGCTTCGCGGTGCTCGATGTCTCGGGCGCGCCCGCCGGGCTCGCCGGGATCATGCCCGACCACGAGCGCGTGGGGGCCCAGGCCGTGGAGCAGCTCGTCAGCCTCATGCGCGCCAACCAGCGCGGCCCCGCCCCCACCGAGTCCTGCACCTACGTGCCCGTGCGCTGGAGGCCGGGCAGCTCGGCGCCCGGCTTCGGCCCGCGCGGCTGAGGGGCGCGCCCCCTCGTCCGCCTCCCCCCGGAAACACGACGGCCCGCGGCGGAGAAAGATCCGCGGCGGGCCGGCCTCGGTCCCCGCCTGCGGGCGCGGGGCGATGCTGTATCAGGATTTCAACGACGCGCGCGCAGTGCGATCGCCATGAAATGCATGGGCTTCTCCGTGGAGAAGTCTCCCTGGAGGTGCCACTTGACGACCTTGGAGGAGTTCAGCTTCCCGTCCTTGCCGGGCTTGTCGATCTTCATGCCGGACATCGGCACACGGAACCAGACCGGCAGGGTCGGCATGATCTGGGAGATGCCGATGCGCCAGCTGACCGTCGTGCCGTCATCATCCTCGAACACGATCTGCACCTGGGGCACCTCGTTGGCCACTCCCACCGCCATGCCCAGCTCGATGAAGCGGGCATCGTCCAGGTTGAGGTCGCAGTCCGCGCCGCAGCCGCCCTTGCCGTCGGCGCCCTTGAGGATGGTGATGCCCCCCTTGCCGGCGGACACCGACTTGGACCAGGTACCATAGGCGAAGCTGTTCGGGGTGGTGCTGAAATCCCAAAGGATGAAGGAATCCGGCTTCTTGGCGGGGGCCGCCGGCTTGGCGTCGTCGGCGGCGAGGGCAAGGCTGGAGACCGCGGCGGACAGGAGGACGGACAGGAACAGTTTGAAACGATTCATGTGGGTGTAGGGGGGGGTATGGGGGGTTGAACTGAGCTTCCTTACCCTATTCGACGCCCGGGTCGGCCGTCAATCCGGGTGGCTGTTCTAATATAAGAACACGGGAATGCTCCCCCTCGCGTCCGCCTTTCTCATTCCCCTCGCAAAGGAACTCAAAAATACTCTAACGAGTGAGCCAAGGTTCTGGTTGGCGCCCGCATCGCGACCCCCGATTGTGTTCCTTTCCACACTCGGAATCCCTCCGCACCCGGTTCCGGATCCTGACTCCCCAACCTCCGCCTTCATCGAACGCATGAAATCCAAAGCCAAGGCCGCCAAGGCCGCCTCCAAGAAACCCGCCGCCACCAAGGCCCCCGCCAAGGTCGCCGCCCAATTCCAAGCCCGCGTCAAGGCCGTCACCAAGGCCCACGAGGCCTTCCTCTCGCGCAAGAACCCAGTCGAGACCTCCTGGGAGAACGGCGTCTACGAGCGCTTCAAGTTCCCGGTCCTCACGGCCCACCACCTGCCCCTCGACTGGCGCTACGACTTCAACCCGAAGACGAATCCCTTCTTCATGGAGCGCCTCGGCGTGGGCGGCGCCTACAATCCCGGCGCCTTCTTCTGGAAGGGCAAGGCCCACCTCGTCGTCCGCGTCGAAGGCGCCGACCGCAAGAGCTTCTTCGCCATCGCCGAGTCCAAGAACGGCGTCGACAATTTCCGCTTCTGGGACGAGCCCTGCGACATCCCCGAGATGCCCGGCGAGACCAACCTCTACGACATGCGCATCACCTTCCACGAGGACGGTTGGATCTACGGCGTGTTCTGCTCGGAATCGAAGAACCCCGACGCCGCCCCCGGCGACCTCTCCAGCGCCGTCGCCCAGGCGGGCATGGTCCGCACCAAGGACTTCAGGAAGTGGGAGCGTCTCCCGAACCTGAAGACCCCCGCCTCCCAGCAGCGCAACGTCGTCCTCCACCCGGAGTTCGTCGACGGCAAGTACGCCTTCTACACCCGCCCGATGGACGGCTTCATCGACGTCGGCAGCGGCGGCGGCATCGGCTGGACCCTCTGCAAGGACATCACCACCGGCGTGACCGGCCCCGAGAAGATCATCGATTCCCGCGCCTACCACACCATCAAGGAGGTCAAGAACGGCCAGGGCCCCGCCCCCATCAAGACCGACAAGGGCTGGCTCCACCTCGCCCACGGCGTGCGCGGCTGCGCCGCCGGCCTGCGCTACGTGATGTACATGTTCATGACCTCCCTCGAGGATCCCTCGAAGGTCATCGCACGCCCGGGCGGCCACATCGTCTCCCCCCACTACGGCGAGCGCGTGGGCGACGTCTCCAACGTCACCTTCACCAACGGCTGGGTGCAGTTCCCGGACGACACCGTGATCATGTACTACGGCGGCTCCGACACCCGCTGCTACGCCGCCCGCACGAGCGTGGCCAAGCTCGTCGACTGGTGCCTCAACACCCCCGAGGACGGCCTGACCACGCGCCGCTGCGTCGACCAGCGCCTCGCCCTCATACGCGCCAACAAGGCGCTGAAGGCCAAGGCCAAGAAGTAACCAGATTCTGAATACAGAGGCCGCGGCGAAGGCGCCGCGGCCTCTTTTGCATTTCGCCGCCCCACCGGCGCCCTCCAGGGCGACCGCGGCGGCGACGAAGGCCGGGCCCCCCTGCTCCGCCCCGGCGGCATCCTCCCTAGCTGCGACAGCAGCAAAGGAGGACCTTCTCCCCCCCTATGTCCGCCCCCACCCCCTCCCCCCGCATCGGTCTGCCAGAGAAACTCGGCTTCGGCCTCGGTGAACTCGGCAACAACCTGTTCTGGCAGTTCTTCATGTACTTCCAGCTCTATTTCTACACGGACATCTTCAAGATCGCTCCGGGTGACAAGGCGGCGGAGGTGGCGGGCTTCATGTTCTTCGCAGTCAAGATCGTCGACGCGGCGTTCGACGTCGTCGTGGGCGTGGTGGCCGACCGCACCAACACCCGCTGGGGAAAGTACCGCCCCTACCTGCTCTGGGGCGCCCTGCCCTTCGCCATCGCGGGCATCCTGGCCTTCACCACACCCGACCTGGCCGCGGCCCCCAAGCTGGTGTACGCCTACGTCACCTACACCTTCCTGATGATGATGTACTCGCTGGTCGCAATCCCGCAGAACTCCCTGCTGGGCGTGATGACCGCCGACAACATCGAGCGCACCATCCTCTCGAAGTACAAGTTCCTCTTCGCCTTCTCCGCCGGCCTCATCGTGCAGTTCTGCACGCCCCTCCTCGTCGAGCTCCTCGGCAAGGGAAGCGAACCCAAGGGATACCAGCTCACCGTACTGGTTTACGCGGCGATTGCCCTGGTCTGTTTCGCCGTCGCCTTCCTCGTGATTCGGGAACGCGTCGCCCCGCCCGCCGGCCAAAAGGCCGACCTCGGCAAGGACTTCAGCGACCTCTCCAAGAATCTTCCCTGGATCATTCTCTCCTGCGCCACGCTCGCCAGCATCCTGCACATCGCGGTGCGAAGCGGCACCTACATCTACTATTTCAAGTACTTCGTGAAGGACCAGACCGTCGACACGATCTTCTTCGGGG
>JAHFTI010000160.1 GCA_023265535.1 Opitutaceae bacterium | reverse complement strand
CGCGCGTTGGAGATCCGTTTCCGTGCGGCGCTGGGCGAGTCGGTCTATGAGGCGGTGAAGCGCATGAAGCTGGATGCGGCGATGGAGATGCTGGCCGATCCGAACATGCCGGTGGGCGAGGTGGCGTTTTCGACGGGTTTCGCCGACCAGAAGGCCTTTTCGCGCAGCTTCGCGGCGAGCATGAAGGAGACCCCTTCGGCCTACCGGAAGCGGGTGTTGGCGCGGGGGGTGTGATCCATCGCCTTTTTTCTGTGCTTGTTTCCGCGGCCTCCGGGCGGGGGGCGCGGGCTGGTTTTCCACTGAAAACCAAACTGGAAGCTTTGGGGTTGAGCTGTGCTGCCAGAGGAGAGAAGTTTGACCTTTCGGGGTTTTGTCCGGGCTCGGAGGCTTGGCGGCACCTCTCAGCCCTCCCTTATTTTTCCACATGGACCTCCCAAGCTATCTCGAAGCCCTCAGGGGCGAGTTTTCCCTGTCGACCGATGCGCTCCATCGCATCGCCGCCGACTTTGGCAAGGAGATGCGTGAAGGGCTCCTGGGGCGTGCGTCCTCGTTGCGCATGCTGCCGTCCTTCATCGGTGTGCCGACCGGGCGCGAGAAGGGGTCGGCCATGGCGATTGACTTCGGCGGCACCAATGTGCGCGTGCTCGAGGCGGAGCTGGACGGTTTCGGCAATGTGGTCGTGCAGCAGATGAAACGTTTCCCGCTGGTCGACCCCAAGGGGCGCTACAACTATGTCTGTGCGGAGGCGCGCGCGGAGGAGCTCTTTGGGTTCATCGCCGAGCGCCTCGGTGAACTCGCCAAGCCGGGCCAGGCCTATCCGCTGGGTCACACTTTTTCCTTCCCGTGCGAGCAACGCGGCCTGAACCGCGCCAGCCTGATCCATTGGACCAAGGAATTCCGCACGCAGGGCGTGGAGGGCCAGGACATCGGCGCGCTGCTGGATGCGGCGCTGCAGGCGAAGGGCCTCACGCGCATCCGCGGCAAGGCGATCATCAATGACACCGTGGGCACCCTGCTGGCGGCGGCCTATGGACGCCACCATGTCGACGTGGCCTCCATCTGCGGCACCGGCCACAACACCTGTTACCTGCAGCCGGCGCACCCGCTCACGGGCGAGCCCATGATCGTCAACATGGAGTCGGGCAATTTCACGCTCGTCCCGCAGTCGCGCTTCGACGTGGCGCTCGACGCCGCCAGCGAGCGCCCCGGTTCGCAGCGCCTCGAGAAGATGTGCTCCGGCCACTACCTCGGCGAGGTGGTGCGCCTGGTGCTCGCCGACCTCGTGGCGGAGGGCCTGCTGCCCGCCTCGGAGCGCCTCGCGGCGCGCCAGGTGCTGGGCGGCGAACACCTCAGTCTCATCCTCGACGACGAGGAGCCGCTGCTGGCGGACGTCGCGGCGGTGGCGGAGGCGCGCCTGGGCTGGACGGGACTGACGCACGACTAGCTGCTCTGTATCCAAACTGTGGTGACACTTGTGGCGGAGCGCTCGGCGCGCCTGGTGGCGGCGACCTTCTGCGGCACGATCCGCCACGTCGATCCCGAGGCGCGCCACCCGCACGTGGTGGCGGTGGACGGCTCGCTCTACGAGAAGCTCCCCGGCTACGCGGAAAACCTGCAGCATGCACTCGACGCGCTTCTGCCCACGCGCACCGGCCATGTGACCACCATCCTCGCCAAGGACGGGTCGGGCATCGGCGCGGCGATCGCGGCGGCGACGGCCAGCGCGAGGTGAGGGGGGGCAAGCACTGACGTCTTCTCCAGGAGTCTTGGCTCCGGGGCTGTAAGCCGGGTTGTGTGTCCGACCTTGCGGTCGGGTGCACGTCATTTCTCTCGGGGCGCCCGGAGGCGTCCCGCCCGAGCGTGTCCCTTGCGGGACCGTGTCGGATGCGGCATACCCGCGGCTATTGGACGGGCAGCCCAGCCGCCTATTTTGCCTTGCACCGGACGGGGTTTTTCGTGCCGCAGCCGTTGCCGTCTGCGCGGTGGGCTCTTACCCCACCTTTTCACCCTTGCCTGCCGTCGCACCTTGCGGCGCATCGGCCGGCGGTATGTTCTCTGTGACACTGTCCGTGAACGGGGGATTGACCCCCGCCCCCCGCGCTTGGTGTGACCCTTGCGCGGCATCCTGCCCTATGGTGCCCGGACTTTCCTCTCCAGGTTGTCTGATGCCCCGGCCGCGGTGTTACTCGCGGCCAGGAACTATGAAAGAACCCGGAGCGACGTACCACCCCGGAGCCAAGAGGGTCAGCGTGCGGCACGGGGGTGGGGATGGCAAGGATGGACGGCGGATGTCGGACGTCGGAGGTCGGAACACGGAGGCCGTAGGAGGGCATTCATGTGGGAGCAGCAGGGTTTTTTTGACGGGTGGTGGGACTCGGGTTAAGTACTAGGGCCGGGTAGGGGCCCCGGTCTTTGATTAGAACGAAGCTGGGCTTGCGTTTACCGATGGGTGGGCAAACTCGTTTTTGGGTTCTGCCCCCGCAGTCCCGCCTTTTTCCAACCATGAGAATCCTTATCACCGGCGGCGCCGGCTTCCTGGGCAGTCATCTGTGCGATCGTCTGATCAACGACGGTCACGAGGTCGTGTGCCTCGACAACTTCTTCACCGGCCGCAAGACGAACATTGCCCACCTCCTGGGCAACCCGCGCTTCGAGCTGATCCGCCACGACATCATCGATCCCATCAAGATCGAGGTCGACCAGATCTACAACCTGGCCTGCCCCGCCTCGCCCCCGCACTACCAGTTCAACCCCATCAAGACGACCAAGACCTCGGTCATGGGCGCCATCAACTGCCTCGGCCTGGCCAAGCGCGTGAAGGCCCGAGTCTTCCAGGCCAGCACCAGCGAGGTCTACGGCGACCCGGCCGTCCACCCGCAGCCCGAGTCCTATTGGGGCAATGTGAATCCGATCGGCAAGCGCTCCTGCTACGACGAGGGCAAGCGCTGCGCCGAGACGCTCTTCTTCGACTACCACCGCGAGAACAAGGTCGATATCCGCGTCATCCGCATCTTCAACACCTACGGCCCGCGCATGCTGGCCAACGACGGGCGCGTCGTATCCAATTTCATCGTACAGGCGCTCAAGGGAGAGGACCTCACCGTGTACGGCGACGGCCAGCAGACGCGCTCCTTCTGCTACGTGGACGACCTGATCGAGGGCTTCGTGCGTTTCATGAACCAGACCCAGATCGTCGGCCCCATGAACTGCGGCAACCCGGGCGAGTTCACCATGCTCGAGCTCGCCGAGCTCACCCTCAAGCTGGTGGGCGGCCCGTCCAAGATCATCCACAAGTCGCTGCCCTCCGACGACCCGAAGCAGCGCAAGCCCGACATCAGCCTGGCCAAGAGCGTGCTCAAGTGGGAGCCGCAGGTGCCCCTCGAGGAGGGCCTGCGCCGCACCATCGCCTACTTCCGCGGGCAAGTCTGAGTCGCGTTTTGCCTTTGGGGGCGGGTTTCCCGGAAGCGGGGGGCCCGCCCCTTTGTTTTTATTGCCTTCAGTTGCCGTAACGGGGGGCGATTCAAGGGCTTTCACCCCAGTTGACCGCGGCCTTACCCTGGCCTGCGGCCATTACCGTTCTTACTGTCAGTTTACTGCATGGGGTCTTCGATTTGACCCGCGCAAAATTTGCTTGCAGAACTGACACGTTACGCAGTTCAGGAAAAGTTCCATCACCCCAGCCCCCAGATCGCACCCTCGACCCCGCAGCGGCAGTACCCACTGCCTCCGCCGGGTTCCCCACCTAACCCACAAGAACCAGTTATCGATCGAACATCACGATGAACCCTAGCACTACCCCCAGGCTCTCCCGAAGCCGAAAGAACGTCGCCTACCTCGCCGCCCTGATCACCCTCGGCAGCGTCTGCGCCTACGGCCAGGCCGCCAGCGACACGGCTCCCTCACCCCTCGATCCCGCCGCCGAAAAGGCCAGGATCGAGCAACAAAAGAAGCTCGATGCCGAGGTCGCCAAGGCCTCCGCCGAAGCCAGCTCCAAGGGCGACACCATCGAACTCTCCCCCTTCGTCGTCGAATCCGACAAGGATGACGGCTACATGGCCAGCAACACCATGGGCTCCCGCTTGAACACCAAGCTGGACGACGTCGCCGCCTCGATCTCGGTCGTGACCAAGCAGCAGCTGTCCGACTTCGGCCTGATCGATATCAACGACATTTTCGCCCTCGAGGCCAACACCGAGGGTACCGGCAACTTCACGGCCAATTCCAACACGGGCAACGCCCAGCAGGAAGTCGACGACGTCGCCATCAACCGCCAGTCCGCCAACCGCGTCCGCGGCCTCGGCGCCGCCAACGTGTCCTATGGCAATTTCGCAGCCTCGGGCAATGTTCCGATCGACACCTACAACGTCGATGCCGTCGAAATTTCGCGTGGTCCGAACTCCAACGTCTTCGGCACGGGTGACGGCTCCGGCGTGGTGAACCTCGTTCCCGCCTCCGCCAATCTCACCAAGGAGTTCACCAAGACCTCCCTCATGGGCACCGACCGCGGCACCATGCGCGCCACGATCGACATCAACCGTCCGATCCTGAAGAACATCCTCGGCGTCCGTATCCTCGGTTCCGCCACCAATGAGAAGTTCCTGCGCAAGCCCTCCTACGACGACACCCGCCGTCTGACCGCCGGCTTCACCCTGCGCCCCCACCGCAACACGGTGCTGCGCGTCTCCTACGAGAACTTCGATGAAAAGTACAGCCGCCCGAACTCCTACACCCCCCGTGAGAGGATGACGAGTTGGATCGCCGCCGGCCGTCCCAGCTGGGATCCGACCACCAACACCTTCAACTACTACAATGCTGATGGTTCGGTCGCCAGGACCGGCACGGTCTCGAAGGCTGCCGTCACCACGCCCGTTGCAGTCACCGCGTGGAATTACCTCTATAACATGACGGGCAGCAACACGCCCACCACCGACCAGGTGTATGTCAACACGATGGGCACGTCCCGTGTCCGTCCGACGATGGCGATCGACCAGGGCTCGATCTCGTACTACCAGCCGAGCTATATTGGTGTCGCCCCGCACGCCTTCTCGCTGACCGGCACCTCCAGCACCGCCATCAATCTCAACAGCGCGGAGCTCGCTGCCGTTTCCTACACCAGCTACTGGGGTGTTCCCGCAGAGTACCGCACCGCCACGGCCATCGGCTTCAACGCCTTCCCGGGCACCTCCGACAAGAATTTCTACAACTGGGAAAAGGACAGCCTCACCGGTGTCAACCGGGGTCGCAAGACCGCGCGTTTCCTGCGCGCCGAGCTCGAGCAGTATTTCCTCCAGACCGAGCACCACACCATCGCCGCCCAGTTTGGCGCCTTCAAGGAGGACATCCTTGATTACAACAGCAGCTTCGTCGGTGGTGGCCGCGATGGCGTGCCCTACGACATCACCCCGGACGTGAACCTCAAGCTGCTGGACGGTTCGGTCAACCCGAACTACGGCAAGCCCTACATCACGGCCCTCGCTCCCAAGACCCTGGTGTCCCCGATCGACACCCTGACCAAGAAGGTCAACGCGGTTTACCAGCTCGACCTGACCAAGTCCAAGAACAAGTGGCTGAAGGCCATTGGCCGCCAGCGCTTCCTGGGTTATTACGAGCACAACCGTCGTGAGTCCCCCACCCAGGCGCTCTACTACAACGACCAGATCGTCAGCACCTTCGATGGCAAGTGGTTCTCCAGCAATGGTGGCCAGACCAACCAGAGCACGACCACCGTCTATGGTCCCTCCGGCAGCATCGATCCCTGGATGCAGGGTGGCTACTGGCCGGCCCAGGGCACTCGCCAGGCCAACACGACCTACGGCATCCGCGCCAATGCGCAGGCCATCTGGAACGCCCGCTATTACCTGGGCGACACCAGCGGCAATGTCGACTACGGCACAATGGCGCTGAACACGAACAACGTGTCCTTCCGCCGCTACGGCAACAACACGGGCTACACGAAGGCCAATGGTGTGTTCCTGCCCGGCACGCCCACGTCCAACGCCAGGAACAACTACATTTACGCCAACACCGCCGACCCGTTTGCCTGGTCCACGGAAAACGTCGAGCTCGGCACCGTGCTGATCGGCGCTGGCGGCAACATGCAGAAGTCCGTGTACACCACCAAGGGTGGCGTGTACCAGGGCTTCTTCTGGGGTGACCGCATCGTTCCCACCATCGGCGTCCGCCAGGACACCCTGCGCGTGAAGAACTGGTCCGGTTTCGGCGCCATCACCGACATCGATCCGGTGACCGGCTTCTACCGCGACACCTCGCCGGCCTTCGAATACGACAGCAACCCGTACCGCGTCTTCAACAATACCACCGGCGCCACGTCCGCCCGTGGCACCACCCGCACCAAGGGTATCGTCGTCAAGCCGTTCAAGTGGCTCCACCTGAGCTACAATCAGAGCAACAGCATGAAGCCTGAGGAGTACCAGATCGACTTCCAGGCCAACCCGCTGCCGAATCCCTATGGCGAAACCAAGGATTACGGCGTCCGTTTCTTCCTGTTCGACGACAAACTCTCCCTGCGTCTGGCCAAGTATGAGACCGTCAACATCGGCGCCCGCCAGGCCACCAACAGCGTGTACAGCCGAATTCTCCTCATGGACTTCGACACGGGCACGACCGACTCCAGCCGCCATGACTTGGTGGACTGGTATGCCGGTGAGCTCGCCCTCTCCAAGGGGTTGACCACGGAAGCATGGCAGGCCCTGCCCAACACCGATCCGCTCTACGCCCAGATCTACACCCAGACCTATGCCTCCATCGGCATGACTCCGGAGTACATCACCGCGATCCAGCAGGCCGGCATCCGCATGACCACGGACGAGAAGTCCGAGGGTTATGAGGCCGAAATCTTCTACCGTCCGAACCGCTGGTTCAGCGTCAAGATGACGGGTTCGTCGACCGAGGCCATCACCACGGGTATCTCCAAGTCCTTCCAGGATTACCGTGATGCCCGCTGGAGCACCTGGACCACGATCGAAAGCCCCAACAAGGCCAACTATCTGGCCAGCACCACCATGACCCCGGCTGAAAAGGATGCCGCGATCTATTACTGGAAGCACGTCTTCAGTGATGGCGGTGGCTCCGATGTCCGCACCTATTACTACAACGTGATCGAGAATGGTGTGAAGCTGAACTTCGCGCTGCAGGGCAAGCCCAAGCCCCAGGTGCGCAAGTACAAGTTCAACATCATGCCCGCGATCAAGCTGTCGGGTCTCACCAGCAACAGGCACCTGCGCAACGTCTCGTTGGGCGGTTCCATGCGTTGGGAAGACAAGGGTGCCATCGGCTTCTATGGCCAGGCCCCGACCGTGGTCGACGGTAGCACCAGCACCGCCACCTTCGTGCAGGGTTATGATGCCACCCGTCCCATCTACGACAAGGCCCACGCCTACTTCGACTTCTGGACGAACTACAGCTTCCGCCTCTTCCGCGACCGCATTCGTGGCACGGTGCAGCTGAACGTCCAGAACGTGTTCGAGAAGGGCGGCCTCCGCGCCTTCAACGCCCGCCCCGACGGCACGGTGTACGGCTACCGCATCATCGATCCGCGTGAGTTCAAGCTGACCGTCAGCTTCGACCTCTAAGCGGTCCTCGTCAGAGGTTCACCCGGGGGCCGCTTCGGCGGTCCCCAGAGCGAGGCGCAGTCCACACCCGGACTGCGCCTCTTTTGTTTCTGGTTTCGTCCTTCGTCCGTCCCCTTGCCATCGCCCGCACGGTGCCCAGACCTCCGCCCGGTCCTGCGCCCGCCCTCTACTCGGCCCTGCTCCCTCGGCCTCTGCCCTCCCCGCGACCGGCCTTCCTGGGCACGGCCAGGGGCCCTGCAAGGGGCGCCAGTGCCCGCTTCCGCGGCCCTTTCCGGCAGCCTTGCCTCCAGGGGCCGTTTTGACTCGGGACACGCTTGTAACCGACCGTCTCAATTTGCCGTTTGCCAAGTGCGCCTAGGCGCCTACTCTTCCGCCCTTCATGCTCTCCTGGTTCTTCAAGAAGTTTTCTGGCCGTCACTATCGCAAGTTCATTGATTCCTGCCGCCCAATCGTCGTCCGGATCAACGAGCTGGAGCGCAGCTATCAGTCGCTCAGCGACGAGGAGCTGAAAGCCAAGACCGAGGAGTTCCGCGCCCGCTTCAAGGCCGGCGAGACCCTCGACCAGCTGCTGCCCGAGGCCTTCGCCACGGTGAAGAACGCCGCCCGCCGCATGTGCGGCAAGAGCTACCAGGTCTGCGAGCATGAGCTGCCCTGGAACATGGTGCACTACGACGTGCAGATGATCGGCGGCATGGCCCTGCACCAGGGCAAGATCGCAGAAATGGCCACGGGCGAGGGCAAGACCCTCGTCGCCACGCTGCCGCTCTACCTGAACGCGCTGACGGGCCGCAACGCCCAGCTGGTCACCGCCAACGA
>JAHFTI010000159.1 GCA_023265535.1 Opitutaceae bacterium | reverse complement strand
CGATAGGGTTCGGCGGTGGGCAGGGCGGGCAGGACGAGGATCTTGGTGAGGGCCTCGGCGCCGTAATCGGAGGCCTCCCCCACCCCGGGCTCGGGGCCGACGGGGAAGAGTTTGCTGACCTGCTGCACCACGCTCTTTTCAAGGAAACTGAAGATCTCCGGTGAATGCTTCAGGATGCCCGGGGTGAAGACGTCGGTGTGCCAGGGCTTCACGGCGACGATCGCGCGATGGACATACTGGAGCTCGTTGGAGAACAGGAAAAAATCGGGGCGGCGGGTGCCGGGAACCCAGGCGGGGTTGTGCACCAGCAGGTCGATCTCCTCGTCGCCCGTCTTCTTGCGGGCCTGCACCTGGTACTTGCGGACCTGGCGCACGAAGAAGCCGTTCTGTTCGAAGAACTCCCTTACGATGCCTTCGTCGATGGCTGACATGGTGTGGGGGGCGGAGGATCATTGGCGGTGAGTCCGCGAGTGGTGGGGGGAGGAAACCACAGAGGCACGGAGGACACGGAGCCAAGGCAGGACGGAGACTGGGAAAAATTACAGTAAAGGGAAAGACAATTGAAGGCTGACCACGCCCGGGGAAACACTATCGAGGGAGGGATGCCGCGCAGCGAGGCTAGTGCCGCTGGCAGTGTGCAAACACATGCCGCGGGAGGGCCGCAGGAGTGGGAGGCACCCCTGCCGGTCGAGAAACGGAGTCGGCTCCCCTGACCTCAGACCGCGCCCACGGCGCGGAACGCGGTCTCGGCCTGGGCAGGGTCGATTCCGCCCTGGGTGGCGGCGACACCGAGGGACTTCAGCACCACAAAACGCAAGGCTCCGGCACGAACCTTCTTGTCGCGCGCCATGGCGGCGTGGAGCGGAGCGTAGTCGAGGGGGGCGCGAAGCACGGCAGGGAGTTCGTGGGCAAGCACCACGCGGTCGACACGGGCCACCTCGTCGGAGCCGATGTATCCAAGTTGGCAGGACAGGCGCGCGGCGGCGCAAAGGCCGATGGCAACCGCCTCGCCGTGCAGGTAGGTGCCGTAGCCGGCCACCTGCTCCACGGCATGTCCGAAGGTGTGGCCGAGGTTGAGCAGGGCGCGGCCGCCCTCCTTGGCCGTCTCCCGCTCGTCGGCCTCGACGATGGAGGCCTTGATGGCGCAGCAACGATGGATGACCGAGGCCAACTCGGGTGAGGCCACGGTCAGGTGCTGGCGCTCGAGAGCGCAGAAGAGGGAGGCGTCGCCGAGGAGCCCGTACTTGATGACCTCGGCCATGCCGGCGGCGAATTCGCGGGCGGGCAGGGTGCGCAGGAGGTCGGTCGAGATGTACACGGCACGCGGCTGGTGGAAGGCACCGACGAGGTTCTTGCCGGCCTTGAGATTGATGCCGGTCTTGCCGCCCACGGAGCTGTCGACCATGGCGAGCAGCGTCGTGGGGACCTGGATGAAGTCGATGCCGCGCAGGAAGGAGGCGGCCGCGTAGCCGCCGAGGTCGCCGATCACACCGCCGCCGACGGCGACGAGCACGCTGCTGCGGTCGAGGCTGTGCTCGGCCATGAAGTCGAGGGCGCGGCCGAAGTTCGTCAGGGACTTGCTCTCCTCGCCGGCGGGCACGACGAGCGTGGGGCAGCCGGCGAGCACACGTTCGAAAAGGGCGGGCTGGCTGGCCTTGAGATTCTCGTCCGTCAGCACGGCGACCTTGCGCCCGGCGGCCAGCAGTTCGGCGACCTGGGCCTGGAGGAGGCCGAGGGTGTTGGCACCGAAGAGGATATTGTAGCTGCGCTCGCCGAGGTTGACGCGAAGGGTGTCGGACATGCCCGTTGGATGCAGGGTCGGGGCGCGCGGGTCAAATGCAGTTTTGGGAAAGGGAAGGAGTCGGAGGAAGGAGGATGATCGCCAAATGGCATTTGACCTACTGCCATTTGGCATTACCGTTGGGCCATGAACACCACGTCGCTCGTCACCCTCGGAAGCCTGCCCTTCGGGGACAATTTCCGCCTGGCCGCCCTGGTGGCCGAGGGGGTGCCTGCCGGGCTCCTGCGCGACATCGCGGACCTGCTGCAGGTGACGCCGGCGCGCCTGGCCGAGATCCTGCAGATCGCACCGCGCACCCTGATGCGGCGCCTGGCGCACAACTCCCGCCTGAAGCCGGACGAGTCGGAACGCACGCTGCGCGTGGGCCGGTTGGTGCACCTGGCCGAGGAACTTTTCCAGGACCGCGAGGCCGCCTCCGCCTGGTTCCGCCGCCCACTGCGCGCCCTCGGCGGGGCGAGCCCGCTGGAGATGTGTGCCAGCGAACCTGGGGCGCGGGAGGTCGAGGCCCTGCTGGGCCGCGTGAGCCACGGTGTGGTTGCCTGACGATGCCGACCCTCTGGAGAGTCTGCGAGAAACGCTGGGCCGAGACCGCCTTCAACGGCGAGGGGGCGGCGCGCTACCCCGGGCGCTGGAATAACGGCGGCCGGCGCGCGGTGTACTGCGCCGCCACGCGCTCGCTCGCCGCGCTCGAGATCCTGGCGCACGTGGAGGACCGAAGCCTCCTTGCCCACGCCTCCTTCGTGGCGATCCCCATCGACGTATCCGACGAGCAGATACAGGTGCTGAGGAAACTGCCCGAGGACTGGGGCCGCATCCCGCCGGGCGAGACCACCCGCAGCCTGGGAGAACGATTCCTGGAGGCCGCACGCCATCCTGCGCTGCGCGTCCCGAGCGCGGTGGTCCCGGGGGAATTCAACTACCTGCTCAACCCGCTGCATCCCGACTTTGCCCGGCTGCGCATCGGCAAGGCGGAGCCCTTCCCCTTTGATCCGCGCCTGTCCGCCTGCCCGAAGCCCTCATCAGGCAAGACCCCGCCCCCATTGCCCGCGGCGGAACAGCAATTAGCAGCCAAGCCACCCAAGTCCCGCAAGTCGGGCAAAGGCGCCCCCACTCCCCCGCCCCTGCCACCGGCGACCGCCAAAAGGCCCCCGGAGCCCGGGAAACCGAAAACCGTCTCCTCCCACCACTCATCATGAGCCCGCAGCCCCTCCGCCTCTACGACGCGCATTGCCATCTCCAGTTCGACACGCTCGCGCCGCACCTCGAGGCGCTCCTTGAGCAGCTCCCCGCACTCGGCGTCGCGGGGGCGGTGGTCAACGGCAGCTGTCCGGGCGACTGGGAGGACGTATCCAAACTTTGCCTACGCACACCCTGGCTGCTGCCCTCCTACGGCATACATCCCTGGGATTGCGGCAACCGCCCCGCCGACTGGCACGAGCTGCTGGAGGCGCGCCTGCTGGCCGAGCCGCGCGCGGCCGTCGGTGAGATCGGCCTCGACCGCTGGATGCTGGACAGGGCCGCACCCGACGATCCCCGCCTGGCAGGCATGAAGCGCGCACCGCTGCCGGAGCAGGCCGAGGTGTGCGGGGCTCAACTCGCCCTGGCAGCCCGCCTCGGACGCCCCGCCAGCGTACATTGCCTCGAGGCCTTCGGCCCCCTGCTCGAGCTGCTCCAAAAGACGCGCCTGCCCTCCCGCGGCTTCCTGCTGCACGCCTATTCCGGCCCCGCGGAGATGGTGCCCGCCTTCGCAGAACTGGGCGCCTATTTCTCCTTCAACGGAGCCTTCCTCGAGACGCGCAAACGCAAGGTGCGCGAGGCCTTCCTTGCCGTGCCCGCCGAACGCCTGCTCGTGGAGACCGACGCACCCGCCATGATGCTGCCGGGCGACAGGGTCGAATTCACCCTGCCCCCCTCCCCCGCCGGCGAACACCAGAACCATCCGGGCAACCTGCGCGTGGCCTACGCGGGCCTGGCGGAACTGCGGCGGACGAGCAGGGAGGAGCTCTCCACGACCTGCGCGCACAACTACGCGCGACTGTTTTTGGCGCGAGGGCCTGCCCAGTAGGAAGCCCCGGCGGATTGGAGGATTGCCATCGCGCGCCTCCCTGCTCAATTGCTGCGCCTACGCAATGGCCAACCCCCAGAGCATCACCCCGGCACCACGGCGAGGCATCACACGGCATCGCCTGCGCCTGTGCGTGGCGTTGATGGCCTGGTTCCTTGCCGCAGGCAGCCATTGGGAACTGGTCCAATGCGTTGCATGGACAAAGATGTTTGTCGGGTACCTGCAGGAGGACTGCAGCGTCGTCGAGGCACTTGCGATGACCTTTGATCCGGACAATGCCTGTTCCCTGTGCGAAGTGGTGGAGCACGCAAGGGAGGACGCGCCTGAGAAGGAGTCTCCAGAGGGCAAGGCCAAGTCAAAGGCGGGTGGCAAGCAACTCCTCTTCGCGCAGACTGTCCCGGACTTTCTCTTTTGCACACCGCCACATGACTGGTGGAATGATTCCCTGCTGATACCCGGGCGGCAGGAGGCGGCACCGCCTACGCCTCCACCGCGAGACAAGACAGTCTCCTGAACCGCCCTCCCGGGAGTCCCCCAGCAGGGGGCACCACCCGGCCCATTGCCGCGAAGAGGACCTCCACAGGCCCTTTCGCGCTCTTCTGCGGACACCCTGACACCGGAGCCATGCCGCCCCAAAGGGGCAGGCCAGGGCTTTCCAGGCATGTCCCACATCCGCCCGTCACGGGCACTCGCCCACGCACGCTCACACACACCGAGCTGCCGGCACACACCGACATGAAGACTCCCTCACAGCTGACACGACTCTGTTCCCTTCTTGCGCTGGCAGCCGCCGGCGCCCTTGCAAACGAGAACGACGCCCCGGTGCCCCTCGCCCCGGTCCGCGTCAGCTCCGGGCCCGACAAGGCCCCCCTCACCGTGGTCAGCGACCCCGGTGCGACACTCCAACCCATGCCCGCCCAAGACGGCGCGGATGCCCTCAGGAACGTCCCCGGAATTTCGGTGATCCGCAAGGGGGGCACCGACGGCGATCCGGTGCTGCGCGGCGCGGCAGGCTCGCGTCTCGGAGTGCTCCTGGACGGGGAGAACATCCTGGGCGGCTGCGGCAACCGCATGGATCCGCCGACCGCCTACGTCTTCCCCTCAGCCTTCGACAAGGTGACCGTGCTCAAGGGCCCCCAGTCCGTGATCTACGGGCCCGGAAACAGCGCCGGCGTAGTCCTTTTCGAAAGGGAGGAGCCGCACTTTGCCTCCCCCGCCCTAAAGGGGGAGGCCTCCCTCGTGCTCGGCAGCTTCGGCAGGAACGACGAGTTTGCCGAGCTGCAGGCGGGAGGGCCGGCGGGCTTCCTGCGGCTCACAGGCACACGCACCGAGGCGGGGAACTATGAGGATGGCTCCGGACGGAGCATCTCCTCAAGCTACCGTCGCTGGAGCTCGCATGCGGCCGCCGGCTTGAAGCCGGGTGCCAATAGCAGCATCGAGCTCACGGCGGTGCGCAGCGACGGTGAGGCAGCCTATGCGGATCGCACGATGGACGGCGTGCGCTTTGCGCGCGAAAACGTCGGGGCCCGCCTGCGTGCGAAGGAACTCGGCACGCTCATCGAGGCGGCCGAACTGTATGTGTTCTACAACTACATTGACCACGTGATGGACAACTACAGCCTGCGCTCCTTCACGCCGAGTTCCATGATGCCGAACAAGTCGGTGTCCAATCCCGATCGTCGCACCGTCGGCGGCCGCGGCACGCTGACCCTGGCGCCGTCGGAGACGCTCACCCTCAAGGTCGGTGCGGACCACCAGTACAACCTGCACTCGGTGCGCTCCAGCAGCAACCAGACGGCCAGCGACTATGCCACCCTGGCGCGCAAACGGGACGCACGCTTCAGGCAAAGCGGCCTCTTCGGGGAGCTGACCTGGCAGAACTGCTGCACGGGACGCTTCATTGGGGGCCTGCGCAGCGATTTCTGGAAGGCCTCTGACGACCGCACCCAGATTGCCCTGGGCATGATGGGGAGCATGCCGAACCCCACTGCGGGCCAGACCAGGAAACGGACCCTGGGATCGGCCTTCCTGCGCTACGAACACGAGTTGCCCTCGCAGTTCACGCTGTTCGCGGGCCTGGGAGCCGCGCAGCGTTTCCCAGACTATTGGGAGCTCTTCAACAAGGAGAGCACGACGGGCCTGAGCGCCTTCGGCACCCGCCCCGAACGCAACACCCAGCTCGACTTCGGCGTGCTGCGCCGCTCGGGCAAATGGCAGGGCTCGCTCTCCGCCTTTGTGAGCAGGGTCGATGACCTTATCCTCATCCAGAGCGGAGTGCTGAAACCCGGCTCCATGGGCAGCACACGCAGCACCACGGTCAGCCGCAACGTCGACGCCGAAAGCGCGGGCCTTGAGCTCAGCCTGATGCTCCGACTCTCGGAGCACTGGAGGGCTGAAGGCTCCGTGGCCTACGTGCGGGGCGACAACCGCAGCGATGGACTCCCCCTGGCACAGATGCCCCCGCTCGAGGCAAAGCTCAGCCTGGACTACACGCAACAGCGGTTCAGTGCGGGTGCACTGGTTCGCAGCGTGGCGGCCCAGACAAGGCAGGCCCCCGGCCAGGGCAACATCGTGGGACAGGACATCGGCCCGAGCGCCGGGTTCTCCGTGCTGAGCATCAACGGCTCCTGGCGCTTCTCGTCGAAAGTGATCGCCAGTGCGGGTATTGACAACCTCCTGGACCGCAGTTTCGCCGAGCACCTGAGCCGCGGCGGCGCGATGGTTACCGGCTTCCCCGCACCCAGCGTGCGCGTGAACGAGCCCGGCCGGAATTGCTGGGTCAAGGTGTCATTGAAATACTGATACAGTCGGCAAAGGGGGCATCAGGGCAAAGGTCCTGATGCCCCTGGGCAGCCACAAGCGTGACCGCCACTGAAAGTGGATCGAATCAGGGGGCAATCGAGGGCGTTCCCTGCCTCCCACGATGAGCTCTTGAGGCCCCGCTGCGAGAGGGCAGTCACGGCAGCGCCTATTTCACAGGTACACCCTGCCGGCTTGGCGGAGGAACTGCGGCACCGCCCGTCAGCGCACGGCAATTGTCCACATCCAGGAGTGTGCCGGTGCTCCAATCAAACAACTCACCGGGGATGGTCCAATAGATCGGCTTGATCCCCCTGCTGTTCGCAGCATCGCAGACGTATTTGTGGAAATAGGTGCGTGAGGCGGCATGCAGCGCATAGTCGGGACCTGTGAGGTCCGCATTGCCACTGCGCTTCATGGCATGCACCTCTCCAAGAATCACCGGGATGCCCCTGCTGACAAACTTGGTGGCCATCTTCTGAAACTGGGCATCCAGGAACGCCTCCTCCCCCCAGCTTGCATTGCGCTCACTGCGAGTCGGATGATGATAATCCTTCCCCCAGAAGTAGAACGCCTTGCCCCACGACGCATCCGTCTCCATCAGGCACCACTGAAACGGAGTGTAATAGTGAACTTCGACAGCCAGGCGCCCGGGAGTGGAGTCGGTGGGCAGCGTGTTCATCAGGGCATCGGTCTGGTCGATGTCAGTGCTGGGCCCCTGCACAACGAGCCAGCGTCGGGTGTTGCCACCGCCCGTCGCACGCACGGCGTCCACGAAAGTCTGATAATAGGCAAGGAGGGTGACCATTTTTTCCGCCGTGTCAGCGGGCGGTTCATTGGCGCCAGCGAAGAGAAGCCTGTTATCATAATCAATGAAGGTGCGCGCAATCTGCGTCCAGTAGGCCTTCATCTTCGCGTTCACCGTGGCGTCCACGCCCTTCGAAAGGGCGTGGTCCAGCCAACCGTTGTCCCAATGGCTGTTGAGCACCACGTGAAGCTTTCGCTCGTAACACCAATCGACCACCTGCTTCACACGTGCCATCCATGTGGCATCGATCTGGTGAGTGGTCTGGTCGGCGTGGCTGTCCCAAGCCACCGGGATACGCACCGTGTTGAAGCCCGCGTCGGCAACTGCGTTGATCAGTTTCTCGCTTGCGGGCGGCCCCCAGCTTCCTTCACCGCCGGGAGGTTCCAGTGTGTTGCCGAGGTTCCATCCATAGGTCGGCGTGGGCAACTGTGCCTCCGCGACAATCGGAAGAACGAGCAGACACAGGAGAACGATCACACTCATGCCTGATCTCCAGCGCGCCTTTCCGAGCCAGCTCCGGCGTTTCCTGCGAGCTCGGGCAGTGCTGTTCTCTGCTGAAGTACATGGGTGGCGAAGTGCGAGGTTCATCATGAACTCAATGGAAAGGGACGGACGACAGGGTGCATTCCGAAAGGATCCGCGGCTCAGCGCCGCAGCTCAACCCAGATGGCGTCATTCTGGAGCATCTCGAAGGTGCGCTCCAGCTTGCCGTCTGACCCCACTACGACTTGCTCGGACACAAAGCTGCGTCCGTCGGAGACATCCTTGAGCCGGGCGACCTGGGCTTTGGTGAGCTGAGCGGGAGCCCCCATGTCTAGGTATCCCGTGTAGGAGTCATTTGAACGGTAGCCCACCTTGTATCCAAGCAACTGATACGAACCGGGCTTCAGGCCCGAGAGACTGAGACGCACCGGCTTTGCTGGAAGCGCGGGTTGGTCCTTGTTGTAAAAGAC
>JAHFTI010000158.1 GCA_023265535.1 Opitutaceae bacterium | reverse complement strand
GATCCGCGGCGAGAAGGGCACCAAGGTCCGCCTGACCGTGCAGCCTGCCGACGACACCGACGGCTCCTCCAGCAAGGAGATCATCATCACCCGCGACCTGGTGAAGCTCAATTCCGCACGCGCCCATGGCGCCGTGTTTGAGGTGCCCGGGGTCGATGGAAAGTCCACGGTTCCGATCGGCGTGATCACCCTGCCCTCCTTTTACGGTGGTGACGATCCCTCGGATCCCTCCGAGGAGAAGAGCAGTTGCAGCAAGGACGTCCGCGAGCTCGTCACGCGCCTCAAGGCCGCCAAGGTTCAGGCCATCGTGCTCGACATGCGTCGCAACGGCGGCGGTCTGCTGTCGGAGGCGGTCAACATCTCGGGTCTGTTCATCAACAACGGTCCTGTCGTCCAGGTGAAGGATTCCGGTGGCAGCATCGAGGTGAATTCGGACGAGGATCCCGGCGTGCACTACGAGGGCCCGCTGGCAGTCCTGGTCGACCGCTTCAGCGCCTCAGCCTCCGAGATTGTGGCGGGCGCGCTTCAGAATTACGGCCGCGCCATCGTCGTCGGCGACAGTTCCACGCACGGCAAGGGAACGGTGCAGACCGTCATCGAGATGCGTCGCGTGATTCCCAGCCTCATGCTCCCCAATGCCAAGACGGGCGCCACCAAGCTGACCATCCAGAAGTTTTATTTGCCCAGCGGGGCCTCGACCCAGGTCAAGGGCGTGGTTCCCGACATCGTGCTCCCCTCCTTTGAGGATTACATCCCCTACATCGGTGAGTCCGACCTCAAGCATGCCTTGGTGTGGGACGAGATTCGCACGAGCTTCTTTGAGGGCAAGCCCCTGCAGTTGAATGTGGTGCAGAATCTCAAGGATCTCAGCAAGAAGCGCCAGGCCTCCCTCGAGGAGTTCTCCTTCCTGAATCGCGGCATCGAGTGGTTCCGCGTCCGGCAGGAGCAGAAGCTTATCTCGCTGAACTTGGAGGACCGCCTCAAGCAGAAGGAAGCAGACGAGGCTTACCGCAAGGAATCCAAGACTGAGCGCCAGCAGCTCGAGAAGGCGGCCTTTGCCTACACGGAAGTCCGACTGGTGCCTGCTCCGCCTCCCCGCCTCAAGGCTGAGAAGAAGCCCGATGACTCCTCCCCGATCGATGATGAGGAGGATAACTCCGAAGGGTACGCCAAGCTCGACGTTCACCTGCGGGAAACGCTTCGAATTCTCTGTGACGCCATGGTACTCGGGCAGGACCCGCAGAAGTGGAAATTCCCCTTCGCGCCCCTGACCGCCCAGGCCACCCAGCACAACGCACTGGCGAATTAGTGCCTTTTCCTGCGGCCCCGCCGCTTCACCCCCCCCTTCCTGACCAAGGCGCGGATCTCATTCCGCGCCTTGCGCTTTCGGGGGGCATGAATCTGGTATCTCCTTTCCTCCGTCAACGCCTCTCCCTCGTGTCCCAACCTCCCGCAACCGCCCGGCGCCCCCTGTCCCTGGGAGTCATTTTCCTGACTCTCTACATCGATCTGATCGGGTTCTCCATCATCTTCCCGCTCCTGCCCTCGCTCATGGAGCACTACCTGACCGTCGATGGACGCACCGGCCTGCTGGGCTCCCTGGTGGGGGCGAGTGAGTCGCTTTCCCATGCACTGGGCATGCAGAGCAATTTCGCCGCTGTTCTTTTCGGCGGCATTGTCGGGTCCCTCTTCTCCATCCTCCAGTTCATCTTCGCCCCGATCTGGGGTGGCATGTCCGACCGCATAGGACGGCGGCCGGTGCTGGTATGGACCGTGGCGGGGACGGCCTTGGGCTATCTTGTGTGGGTCTTCAGCGGTTCGTTTTGGCTCTTTGTGCTGTCGCGTGTCGTCTGCGGCGCCTTCGGCGGAAACCTTTCCGTCGCCACTGCTGCCGTCGCGGATGTGACCACCCGTGAGGAGCGCTCCAAGGCCATGGGGCTCGTGGGAGCAGCCTTCGGACTTGGATTGGTCACCGGGCCCGCATTGGGTGCCCTCGCCATGCGTTATAATCCCTTTGAAGGGCATCCGAACCTGGCCGCCTGGGGGCTCACGCCCTACTCGTTTCCCGCCCTGCTTGCATTGGCCATGAGCCTGGTGAACCTGGTCTGGATTTCGCGTCGTTTTCGCGAGTCCCTCAGCCCGGAACATGCGGCCACCGCCGCCTCGCATGTGCGCGAACGCAATCCGCTCCGCGCCATCCTCTCGCTGGACAATCCCGCCGTTCGCAAGACGAACCTGGTGGCCTTTGTCTTTTCCACGGCTTTCGTGGCCATGGAGGTCACACTCACCTACCTGGCGGCCGAGCGTTTTCACTACACGCCCATCCAGAACGGGGTGCTCCTGGCCTTCCTGGGCTTCTGCTCCATCATGACCCAGGGCGTGCTGGTGCGGCGCATGCTCGCCCGCATGAGTGAGGTGCGCGTGCTCAGGATCGGCCTTTTCTGCGCCACGGCCGGGTTTCTGCTGATCGCCTACTCGCCCGCTCCGTGGGTCCTCTTCCTGGCCCTTGTTTTCACCGCGTTGGGCTCCGGCCTCATCAATCCGTCCACCACGGGCCTGATCTCGCTGTATTCACCCGCCTCGGAGCAGGGGCGTGTGCTCGGCATCTTCCGTTCCCTGGGAGCACTTTCGCGCGCCATCACCCCGGTCCTCGCCGGACTCCTGTTCTGGGCGGCCGGCTCCCTTACCCTCTTCGTACTGGCTGCGTTTGTCTGCCTGCTAGCACTTTATCTGGCCAAGGGTCTCCCCCGTCCCCAGAGTTGAGGGTGTCTCTCCCTCATGTCCCTGCTTCGGCACAGTCTTGTATCCAATAATTTCCTACTCCGCCTCCTGCTCCTGCTGATGCTGGGCCTATGCTGTGCGGGGGACCTTCAGGCCGGTTGGTTCCGCCGTGAGCCACCCCGCCCCGGCCGCACGACAATGAATGATCCGGTGGTGGTCATTCCCGCCCAGGTCATCAGCCACTACATCATTGTGACAGCCAAGTGGGATCGCCGCGGCCCCTATAATTTCCTCATTGATACGGGCGGTTCCGTCACCCTCGTCTCCCCCACGCTCGCCCAACGTTACGGTGTGCCGGTGCGGGATCCGCGCACGGGCAAGACCACCAGCGTGACGGTGCGCTCCGCCGCTGGCGAGACGGCCTCCCTCGACGCGACCACCCTGCGTCGGCTGGAAATCGGCGAGGTGGTCTTCGAGACGGTTCCCGCCCTTGTCTACGACTGCAATGAACTCTCCGTCCATCTTGGGCTGCGCATCGATGGCATCCTTGGTTTCCCCCTGTTCCGCGAGGTGCTCCTGACTCTGGACTATCCCAAGAGCCGCGTCGTGCTCTCGAAGCCTGGCAGCGCCAGCGCCCTGGTCCCCGGCAGCACGATTCCCATCTCCACCGAGATGAAGTCCCCGATCATTTCCTTGCGCACGGGAGACCAGAGTTTCATCGCCCTGCTCGACACGGGCAGCGATTGCACTCTCCGCCTCAATCCCCTCGGCCTGGGCCTGCCCTACGCTCAGGAGCCGCGGCCTGGCGCCATCACAAGTTCCCTCACGGGCGACCGTCGCCAGACCGTGGCCCGGCTGGGCGTCAACCTCGGGCTCGGTTCCTACCAATTGGAAAAACCCGTGGTGGAGCTCACCGATGAACTCACCGCCGTGGGGGGCGCCGTTCTCAGCCAGTTTTCCATCACCTTCGACCAGGAAAACAACCTCGTGACCTTCTATCGCGAGCAGCGTGGACCGATCCTTTTTCCGCCCAGGCGCAGTTCAGGCATCAGCGTGAGCAAGTCGGGCGCCTATTGGCGCATCGTCGGTGTGATTCCCGAATCGCCCGCCGCGCGCGCAGGTATCGAGGAGGGCGACCTGATCACCCGCATCAATGATGAGCCTGTGGAGCATTGGAACACCGAACGTTTCAACACCCTGGTCACCCAGTCGGAGGCCGTCACCTTTGCCTTTCTCGTCGGCAAGCGCGAATACGAGATGCGCCTCGCCGTGATGAACCTGGTGCCCTGACCGGTGCGCCTGGCGCCGGAGGGGGGGCGTGTGCCGGCTTCAGGGCTGGGCTGCCGCCAGGTTGTCGAAGAAGGCCTTCATCCTGGCGTGGTCCTTCACGCCGGGGGCGCTCTCGATGCCGCTGTTGACGTCGACGCGCTTGGTGCCGCTTGTCTGGACCGCCTCGGCGATATTGTCGGGAGTCAGTCCGCCGGCGAGGATCCAGCCAATCTTCTGGTAAAGGATCATCAGGCGCTTGAAATTGACCCAATCCCCCGTCTTGCCCGAGCCACCGACGTGGTGGGGATCGAAGGTGTCCATGAGGAAGAAATCCGCGAGGGGCAGGAAGGCCAGGTCAAGCTCGCGCCCCGGCGGAATCCGCGGCGCCAGCCACATCATGTGCGGCGGGAGCAGTTCAGTCCACAGCGCCACCTCGAAAAAGGGCGTGTCGTTGGGGAAATGGATCTGCAGGTAGTCGAAGCCGGAGTCCTTGTAGGAGGCCAGTTCGTCCATCGAGGAATACACGACGACGCCGACCTTCTTGACGGGGGGGAGGCTGGGCAGCAGCTCGCGGTATTTCTCCAGCGGCAGGTAGCGCGGCGATTTCGGATATTGGATGAATCCGAGATAGTCGGCCCCTAGGGAATGTGCCGCCTCCGCATCGTTGAGGCTGGTGATTCCGCAGACTTTGACACTGACACCTTTTACCATGGATCAGGGATTTGTGGCCTGGAAGGAATTGACGGTGCGAATGACGTGATCGACCTGTTCGTCGGTGAGTTCAGGGAAAATCGGAAGGCTGATGCAGGTGGCGCAGATCTTCTCGGCGACCGGGAGGGAGCCCGGCTTGTATCCGAGTTCCTGATATGCGTTCTGCAGGTGCAGCGGCACGGGGTAGATCAGGTCGGTGCCGATGTCGTTCTTGGCGAGATAGTCGCGCAGGGCGTCGCGCTGGGGATGGGTCACCGTGAACTGGTGGAAGACGCTGCGGCCGTACTCGGGCTGGAGGGGCATGCGCAGGCCGGCGAGCTTGAGGCCTGCGAGGTAGCGGGCCGCGATTTCCTGGCGGCGCGCGGTCCAGGTAGCCAGATGGGGGAGCTTCACATTGAGCAGGGCCCCCTGGAAGCCATCCATGCGGTAGTTGAAGCCGACACGGTCGTGGTAGTAGCGGCGGGCCATGCCATGAACGCGCAGGAGGCGGGCCTGTTCGAACACGTCGGCGCGCGCAGAGGGGAAGGCACCGCCCTCGCCGCAGCCGCCGAGGTTCTTGGTGGGATAGAAGCTGAAGGTGCCGCAATCGCCCAGGAGGCCGACGGGCGTGCCCTTGTAGTTGGCGCCGATGGCCTGCGCGCAGTCCTCGATCACGAAGAGCTTGTGCTTGCGGGCGATGGCCAGCAACTCGTCCATCTTGGCCGGCTGGCCGAAGAGGTGGACGACCACGATGCCCTTGGTCCTGGGCGTGATGGCCGCCTCCACCTTGACGGGGTCCATGTTGTAGGTCTCCTCGTCGATGTCGACGAAGCGCGGGGTGGCCCCGACGTAGCTGATGCCCCAGGCGGAGGAAATGAAGGTGAAGGCGGGGACGATGACCTCGTCGCCGGGGCCGAAGCCGCCGAGGACCGCAGCCACGTGCAGGGGGGCCGTGCCGCTGCTCATGCCCAGCGCGCGCGGGTAGCTGAGCGTGGTGCAGAAAGCCTTCTCAAAGCCGTCCACGTCGGCGCCCAGGCAGAAGCGCGTGGCATCGTAGGTGGCGGCGAGCGCGGCCAGAGCCTGCTCACGCAGGGCCTTGTGCTGAAGGGACAGGTCTAGGAAGGGGACTTTCATGGCCTAAAGTGGGCATACTCCACCAGCATGGCGGAACAGCTCAACCACAAAGCACGGGGGCGATTGTGTTATCAGCGGGATGAACAGCCGGCCTCGAGGGCGGCGATCTCGGCGAGTGCGCGGGAGCGCACTGCCTTGTCCACGAGGGCCACCTCCCACCCCGCGCGGGCGATGCGGCACAGTTCGGCGCGCGTGAAGGCACAGTCGTTGGCGAGGGCTGCGTATTCGTCGCCCACGGTGTTGGCAAAGCAGAGGGGGTCGTCCGTGCTCACCGTGCAGCGAATGCCCGCCTGCATCAGGGCGCGGAGCGGATGCTGGCGCATCGAAGGCACCACCTGCAGGCGCACATTGCTGATGGGACATACGTCGAAGGTGACGCCGCGGTCGGCTGCCAGGCGCAGCACCTCGGGGTCCTCCACGGCGCGCACGCCATGCTGGATCCGGTCGCAGCCGAGGGTGAGTATGGCCTCGCGAACGCGGGCGGCGCCATCGAACTCCCCGGCGTGGCACTTCGTGATCTTGCCCGCGCCGCGCAGGCGTTCCCAGACGGGGGCGGTCCAGCTCTCCGTGGGCATGGCCTCGAAGCCGTGAAGGTCAACGCCTGACAGTTCCGACCAGGTGCCCAGATCCTGGATCACGAGGGCAAGCGGTCCCTGGAAGGCATCGCGGGGCATGCCCGTGAAGACACGCACCTCCACGCCCTCGGGGGCTGCGCTCCGGATGGCGTGGATGATCTCCTTGCCCGGCACCCCGATGAACTGGGTGACCGGGAGGTGAAAGCTCGTCTCGATGTAGCGGACGCCCTGGGCGGCGATCTCGGCGAAGAGCACCTTGGCGGCCTCGTGGTAACGCTCCGCGCTGGTGAACCAAGGGAGCGCGTGGTCGAGGAGCACCTTCTCGAAATGAGGGAAGGTCGGATAGCGGTAATCCGCCCTGCGAAACTCCGGGTCCAGTCCCCAGCGGACGGGATCCCAGGAATGAAGCAGGTGGTAAGGCAGGGCCCCCTCGATATGGAGGTGGGTCTCTGTCTTGGGCAGTGAACGGATGAAGGCCGCGTCCGGGGCTTGCATGATCAGGCCTTGCCCGTGCCGAGGAGATAGGCGGGGTTCAGCTTGTGCAACGACTTCGGCGTGAAGAGGCCGTCCTTGCGGATAAGCTTGCCGTCGAAGTAGATTTCGCCGCCGCCATGCTCGGGGCGTTGGATGCAGACCATGTCCCAGTGCACCTGGGACTTGTTGCCATTGCCCACGCCCTCGTAGGCCTGGCCGGGGGTGAAGTGGAAGGAACCGGCGATCTTCTCGTCGAAGAGGATGTCGCGCATCGGCTCGAGGATGTGCGGGTTGAAGCCGAGGGCGAATTCGCCGATGTAGCGTGCGCCCGGGTCGCTGTCGAGGATCTCGTTCAGGCGGCGGGTGTTGTTCGAGGTGGCCTCGACGATATTGCCCTTCCTGAAGACGAGGCGGATGTTGTCGAAGGAGGTGCCGAGATAGACCGTGGGTGCGTTGTACTGGATCACGCCCTCGACGCTGTCCTTGACGGGGCAGGAGAAGACCTCGCCGTCGGGGATGTTGCGCAGGCCGCCGCACTCGCGCGCGCCGATGCCCTTGATGGAGAACGTGAGGTCGGTACCGGGGCCCTTGATCTGGACTCGGTCGGTCCTGGTCATGAGCTCGGAGAGGGCCTTCATGCCGGGGGCCATCCTGCGGTAGTCTAGGGTGCAGACCTTGAAATAGAAGTCCTCGAAGGCCTCGGTGCTCATGCCGGCCTGCTGCGCCATGGAGGAGGTCGGCCAGCGCAGCACGACCCACTTGGTCTTGTCCACGCGGTGGTCGAGTACCGGCTTCATCAGGCGGCTGACGAGCTGCACGCGCTCGGAGGGGACGTCGGAGGACTCGAAGATGTTTTCGGAACCGCGCAGGGCGATGTAGGCATCCATGCGTTGCATGCGGGCGAGCTCGATCTCGGCGGTGACCTCGTACTGGTCCTTTTCGGCGCCGAGCATGAGCTCGCGGGTGACGCGGGAACGGTGGAGCTGGACGTAGGGATGGGCGCCCTGGGCACGGGCGGCACGCACCAGGGCGATCACCATCGCCTCGGGGATGTCGAAGGCATCGATGAGCACGCGCTCACCTTTCTTGAGGTTGGTTGAAAATCCGCAGAGTCCGGCGGCAAGTTCGTTGTAGCGGGAGTCGATGATCATGTTGTCGAGAAGATGGGAGCGCATGCATTTTTCCTCAAATACGAAATTGCCAAACACTCGCTTCACACTTTCTTGGCGCGTTCCCATTAGCGGCCGTTCTCAGGAATTTTCCGGGAACTCCGCGCGTTGGATTTTCTTTTCACCCAAGACCACAAACCTCATAATTAATGCCATGAATGTGCAATCCATCATCGAGTCACTCGCCGGTCGCGCGGATGAGTTGCTGTCGGACGCCCAGAACCGCAAGGAGGCGCGCGCCCTAATCGGCGAAGTGCTCGCCAAGGAGAACCCGAAGCTCAGCGGCATTGAACGCCAGCACGTCACCGACGGCGTGATGGAAATCCTCGAGGAGGAGGAATTCTTCGAGGGCTCAGGCGCCCGCGGTGAGTGGAGCGAGGGCGCCGAGGACGCCGACGAGTAGACTCAGTCCACGCGCAGCAGGTAGCCGCGCAGGTACTCGCTCTCGGGCATGGTTGCCA
>JAHFTI010000157.1 GCA_023265535.1 Opitutaceae bacterium | reverse complement strand
CGAATACGACCGCATCGATCTGCGCCGCTCGCGCACGATCAGCGGGCTCCCCGAGGCCACGCCGGTCGCAGTCTGGCACAAGCCCTCGACCGGCCCCTTCAGCGAGCTGATCTGGGCCCCTGAGATCCATTTCAACCACGGAGCCTGGTATGTCTACTTCGCCGCCGCCCCCTCGCGCGAGATCAAGGACAATCTCTTCCAGCATCGCTGCTATGCCATCCGCTGCGCCTCCGCGAATCCCCTGGAGGGCCCCTGGGACGAGCCCGTGCGCATCGACACGGGCATCGACCGCTTCTGCCTGGACGCCACCACCTTCACCCACAGGGGCGTGCTCTATTACGTCTGGGCACAGAAGGAGCCCGAGGTCCCCGGCAACTCGAACATCTGTATCGCGCCCATGGATACGCCCGTGCGTCTCGCCGCGCCAGCCGTCCGCCTTAGCATCCCCGAGCTTGAATGGGAGACGCGCGGCTTCCTGGTGAACGAGGGTCCCGCCGTGCTCATCCGCAACGGCAAGGTATTCATCAGCTACTCGGCAAGCGCCACGGACGAGAACTACTGCGTGGGCCTGCTGCACGCCGACCTGGACGCCAACCTGCTCGATCCGAGGAGCTGGACCAAGTCCGACAAGCCCGTCTTCACCTCCCACCGGCCCCACAAGGTCTTCGGTCCGGGACACAATTCATTCACCGTCTCCGAGGACGGCTCGCACGACATCCTGGTGTATCACGCCCGCACCTACACCGAGATCGTGGGCGACCCCCTCTGGGACCCGAACCGCCACACCTGGATCAAGCCGCTCGCCTGGGACCATCAGGGCATGCCCGTCTTCGGGCTATCCTCGACGATCGACTGAGACGCACAGCGCCACCCCAACTCCTCCCAACATGTCAGCTTCGATTCCGACCCGGGCCCTCGCCCTGGCCCTAGGCCTGCTTGGCACATGCCTCCAAGCGGACGAGTGGCCCCTCACCGGACCGCTCCTCTGCCACGATCCCACCCTGATCAGGGAGGGCGACACCTGGTACACCTACTACACGGGCGCCGGCCTCCCCAGCAAATCCTCCAAGGACGGCCTGGCCTGGGTGCAACTGCCCAAGCACTTCACCCAGGAGTTGCCGTGGTGGAGGGACTACGCCCCGAAGATGGACCCGATCGACATCTGGGCCCCGGACCTGCACCTGTTCAACGGGCGCTACTGGCTCTACTACAGCGTGTCCGAGTTCGGCAAAAACAACTCAGCCATAGGCCTGGTCTCCTGCAGCAGCCTCGCCAAGGGTGACTGGAGGGACGAGGGCTTCGTCATTGGGTCCAGGAACGGGGTCAATGCCTACAATGCCATCGACCCCAACCTGGTCATCGACACGGATGGCAGGCCCTGGCTCGCCTTCGGCTCCTGGTCCATAGGCATCTGCATTGTGCAACTCGATCCCGCCACGATGAAACCCAAGGGAGAGGTGACCACCCTGGCTTCGCGTGAGAACGGCACCGAAGGTCCCAACATCAGCTACAGGGACGGCTACTACTACCTCTTCGTCTCCATCGACCGCTGCTGCCAGGGTGTGGCCAGCAACTACAAGGGCAGCTACGGACGCTCACGCAAGATCACCGGACCCTACCTCGACAAGGCCGGCACGGACATGCTCAACGGAGGAGGCACCATCCTGGAGGTCGGAGCCGACCGCTGGAAGGGGCCGGGCGGCGGAAGCGTCATCCAGCAGGGGGACTCGTGGATATACGCGCGGCACGCCTACGATTCCAATTCCAACGGCACGCCGGCACTGCGCATCGCCGACCTGTACTGGGATGCCGATGGGTGGCCCGCCCTGGTGCGGCCCTCCCCCGCCCTGCCCAGCCGGGAGCCCGGCACGGCCAAGGTTGAGAACACGCCGAAGGAAGCCGGCAAGTAGGCCAGGCCCCTCGTGCCGGGAAGGACCGTGCACGAGGGAAAACAAGGATATTTGGCTGCGTTGTTTTCCCCACCGCGGGACTCGCCGTGGCGTTTGACGCGCGCGGGCACACGCAACAGATTTGCGTCATGGCATCAAGTCTGAGTGCTGGCATCGGCACCCACTGTTTCCCCCGTCACCAGCAGTTCAGGACCGCGGCCGGAGGCCCCCTCGTCCTCTCCGTAGTGGGAAACCTGATACTCCTTTGGCTGCTGCTGGCGGCCTTTCCGATGCCCGGGCTAGACGCGGCTCCCGCCACCGGGCCGGGCCGAAGCCTGCGTGTGGCCATCGACAACAATTATCCGCCCTACAGTTTTCTGAGCAGCGAGGGCCGTCTGCAGGGAATCCTCGTGGACCGCTGGAACCTGTGGTCCAGGAAAACCGGCATACCCGTGGAGCTGCAGGGACTGCAGTGGCTGGCGGCACTCGACATGATGCGGGCGGGTGAGTTCGACGTGCTCGACACCATCTTCCGGACCCAGGAGCGTGACACCTGGTTCGATTTCTCCGAGCCACACACGCGGATCGAGGTGACGGTCTTCTTTCACAGGGAGCTCAGGGGTATCGAGGACCTGCGCTCCCTCCATGGTCTGCGCGTGGCGGCAAAGGGCGGTGATGCAGTGGTCAGCATGCTCGGCAAGGAGGGCCTGCAATCCATCGTCGTGCTCAACAGCCATGAGTCCATCGTGCTGGGGGCCCGCAATGGGGACTTCAAGACCTTCGTCATCGACAAGCCCGCCGGCGTATACTTCCTCAACAAATACGGACTTTCCGCCGACTACCATTTCACCACCCCCGTGCTCGTGGGGAACTTCCACAGGGCCTACCCCAAGGGGGAGAGATCACGCATGGCAGAGGTCGAGGAGGGCTTTTCCAGGTTGACTGAGGCCGAGGTGAAGGCGATCAACGAGCGCTGGCAGGGTGGCAGGCTCGTGGATGAGACGGGAAGCTACCGCCTCCTGCTCACGGTCACCCTGTGCATCCTGCTCTTCTGCCTGGTCCTGCTGGGCTGGATCACCGCCCTCCGCTGGCAGGTAAAGAAGCGCACCTCCGCCCTGGCCGAATCGGAAAGCCGTTTTCGCGAAGCGGTGGATTTCATGCCCGTGCCGGTGGGAATCGTCGATGACGAAGGCCGGGGCCTGCTGCTCAACAAGGAATTCACCTCCCGCTTTGGCTATACCCAGGAGCAGGTCCCAACCATGGAGGAGTGGGTGCGCCGGGCCTATCCCGATCCTGTGTACCTGGCCAAAGCCCAGGCGCAATGGAGCCGCGATGTGGAGGAGGCCATCACCAGGCGTAGCAACACACCCACACGAACCTATCAGATCCAGGCACTGGACGGCTCCCGCCATGAAGTGGAGATCACGATGCGGCCCGTGGGCAGGCTCTTCATCACCATCTTCAACGATGTCACCGAGCGGAATCGCACCGAGAACGAACTGAGGCGTTCCGAGACCCAGTACCGCCGCCTGCATGAGTCGATCCAGGACGCCTATGTGCGGATCACCCTGGACGGGAGGATCATCGAGACCAACCGAGCCTTTCGCGAACTGCTAGGCTACAGTGCCGAGGAGCTTTCAAGTCTGCATTACAACGATTTCACGCCGGAAAAGTGGCATGCCCAGGAAAGGGAACTGGTGCAGCGCCAGATCCTCACACGGGGCTATTCCGAGGTCTATGAGAAGGAGTACCTGCGCAAGGACGGCAGCATAATCCCGGTGGAGCTGCGCAGCTTCATGATCATCGGCGAGGATGGACAACCCGAGCAGATGTGGGCCATCGTCCGCGACCTTTCCGAACGCAGAAGGCTGGAAGCCCAGTTGCTGCAGGCGCAGAAGATGGAGGCCATCGGCCAGCTCGCCGGAGGCGTCGCCCACGACTTCAACAACATCCTTGCGGCCCTGATGCTCAACGTGGGCATGCTGCAAACGGACATGGCCCGGGATGAGGAAAGGGCCCGGACCATAGGGGAGATCCAGGATGACCTGAACCGTGCGGCCGAGCTCACACGCCAGCTGCTGGCCTTCAGCCGCCGCCAAGCCATGCAGATGAGCACCCTCAGGGTGGAGCCCATCCTCGGCAAATCCGTGCGCATGCTGCAACGCATCCTGGGCGAGCACATCACCATCGACGACTCCAGGATTGGCGAGCTTCCCGAGCTCGTCGCGAACGCCGGGATGATCGAGCAGATGCTGACAAACCTCTGCCTGAACGCCCGGGATGCCATGCCCCAGGGAGGCACCCTGACCATCGCAGCCACGACTGAGAAGCTGGACGAATTTGAAGTCAGGCAGCATCCCGGCTGCCGCCCCGGCACCTACGTCCGTATCAGCATTCAGGATACAGGAATGGGCATGGATGAGGCGATGCGCAGGCGAATCTTCGAACCCTTCTTCACCACCAAGGAAATCGGGCACGGCACTGGCCTCGGTCTTTCGATCGTCCTTGGCATCGTGCAGCAGCACTCCGGATGGATCGACGTGGAGAGCAGCCCGGGAAAGGGCTCCACTTTCACGGTGCACCTGCCCACCAGCGCCGGCCTAGGCAAGCCCGCGCCCGGAAGGACGCATGCGGCGGTCTCGCGCGAGGGCCATGAGAGGATCCTGCTCGTCGAGGATGAGGCCAATGTGCGAAAGGCCCTGGGCACCGGCCTGGAGCGCCTGGGTTACTCCGTGCAGGCAGCCGCCTCCGCCTCCGAGGCCTTTGTGCTCTGGCAATGCAGCAGCGGGGATTTCGACCTCCTGATCACCGACATCATCATGCCCGGCGGCGTGAACGGCATCGAGCTCGCCATCATGCTGAAGCGGCAAAAGCAGAACCTGAAGGTGATTGTCTCGAGCGGCTACCACAAGGAGCTCGAGGGTGCCACGCTCGAGGAGGCCGGTGAGTTCACCCGCATGCCCAAACCCTACACGATCGAGATGCTCTCCACCACGATCCGCGAGGTCCTGGACGGAGCGGCGTAAGCCGCGCTCAACCCTCCTACGGCTGTGGGGTGCCGCGGGGCACCACCTTGCCTCGCACCATGACCTGCAACTCATCCGAGGCATCGTTCACGACGCCCGCCTGCTGGTTCATGACATCGGACATTGCCGAGCTTTCCTCCGCGATGGCCGCCGTCTGCTGGGTGATGGTTTCCAGTTGCGTGACGGCCCTGCTGATTTGTTCAACACCCTCACGCTGCTGCTGCGAGGCGCCTGCCACCTCGTTTGCGAGGCTGTCGAGCTCGCGCAGTTGTTCCACAATCGTGCGCAGGCGGCTTCCCACCCGCTCGCTGGTCTCGACACCCCGTGTGGTGGCACCGATGGCCGCCTCGATCATGCCGGCGGAATCACGTGCTGCATGGGCGCTGCGCAGGGCAAGGCTGCGCACCTCCTCGGCCACGACGGCAAAGCCGGCGCCTGCCTCGCCAGCCCTGGCCGCCTCCACGGCGGCGTTCAGCGCGAGGATATTGGTCTGAAAGGCGATCTCATCGATGGTCTTGATGATCTTGGCGATGTCGTTGCTGGACTTGCGGATCGCCTCCATTGCCTGACTCATCTCCATGGCCTCGGAGGAGCCTCCATCCGCGGACTGGCGGACGGTCTGCACCACATCACGAGTCCGTGTGGCATTGCCCGTGTTCTGCTGGGTCATGCTTGATAGTTCAGTGAGCGATGCGCCGGCCTCCTCAAGCGAGGCGGCTTGCCTGCTGGCGCTTTCAGCCAGCGAGCGACTGGCCTGTGAGACCTGTGCGGCTGACTCGGTGATATGGTCTACCCCCTCGGTCAATCCGCCGCTCAGGGAATCCAGGCGGCGCACGAGCACCCTGCGAAGATTCCACGCGAAGCCCGCCACGACGAGCAGAAGGACTGCCGCCACGGGCACCAGGAGACGAAGGTGCTGAAGGGAGCGGTCGCGCTCGGCCTGGACCGCCTCCAGGCTGGCCATGGAGACCGCCTCGTAATACTTCCTTAGTTCGGCGTTGAGGGCCTCATTCAGGGGAGAAACCTCGGTAAGCAATTTTTCGGAAGCCTGGGCCGAATCGCCCTGCAGCAGATCGTCCACCGAATGCTGCTGCGCCTGGTTGAAGGTGACGAGGCTCTTGCGCACTCCCTCGGCCTCGGCGCCGCAGGCCTGGGCCAGGCGCTGCGAACTCGCCTTAGCCGCATCCAGGGCCTTGATGCCCTTTTCGATGTCGTCCACCTCCTTCAGCCGCAGCAGCTGGATGAGCTGCTGCTGCTGCCTGGCGATTGCTTCCGTCAGCTGATAAGCCCTCCCCAGGTCCTGTGTGATGCGGTCCGTCGCAGTGTGGGCACTCTCATAGGACTCGTTGAGCAGCCAGGTGAGGAGCCCCACACTGATGCATGCCGTTGCGAGGAAGGAGAGAATGATCAACCCCAACTGCTTGGGAAGACTCATCGTGCGGGAACTTGCAGGCATGGGTCAAAAGGACGGCGGGTGGATGAGGTGGGGCCGATACCGCTTGGAAAACGGGTTACTTGAGCTTGGAAAGCGCCAATCCCACGACAAGCGAGCCTATCGGGGTGCCTCCGTCGAGCACCGGCACGGCCACCTGCAGTTGCTGAAGTCCGGTGGAAGCGTCCACCTCGACCTCACCCTGCCAAGTCTTGCCGGCCATGGGCAGGTCGTGCTTGGGCTTGCCCTTGTGGCTCCAGCCCGAGGTCTTGGAGAGGAAGGCGACCTTGAGTCCGTTGGCGTCATTGACGAACACCTCGGAAAAGGCGGGACTTCTCTTTGCCTTGAGCAACTCCGCAACCGCATTCTTGGAAAGACCGCGAAGCACCGGGTCGAGCAGTGAGGCCGCCTTCCACTTGTCCTGCGTCATGGCCGCCAGATCCGGAGGGAGGGCGGCATTCTGGGCCTTCACGCCTGCCACGAGGGCCGGTTCGGCAGCCAGCGCCTGGACGAGTTTGAGTTGTTCATCGACTTTGGATTGAAGGGCAGGATCGAGGTCCGCCGCGCGCGCCAAGGCTCCCAAAAGAATCAGAAGCCCGCATACCAAACCAAGGGTAGTTTTCATGGGGGAACAAAAAGGCGACCCGCGACAGCAGGCCGCCCCCCTTGATCGGCGCGCCCACGTGCGTCTTTAGCGGCGCACGCGTGCAATCCACTGATGCGGGCTCAAATCAAGGACGAGACAGGCGTTTCCTGAGGGCCACGACGCCAGCGAGCGAGAACGCGCCAAAGAGGGCATAGGTGGACGGTTCCGGAATCGGGGGCAGGGGGCTGAAAGGGTCGTAAGGCAGGAGCAGGTCCTGCTTGTTGGTGTTCGTCAGGACGAGCAGTTCGATCCTGGGGCCGCTGCCGGAACTGATGGCGTTGCGCACGTTGCCCAGAAATCCACGTGCATAATTCTCCACGGACTGGTTCACCGAGTTGTAAATGTCCCCATTGGAAAGACTGAAGGTAGGGAAACCGGAGCTGTTCCTGTGGGTATCCATGGCGATCTCCCAAAGCGCGACCTGAAAACCAGCCAACTTGTTGCTCGACCAGGAACCATTGGTCACGGCGCTGAAGTAGTTGGCCGTCGTTCCGAAGGCGGTGCCATACAGGTATTCCAGGGCCAGCATCTGGCTGGCGTCGACCCGGTTGTTGGCGTTGTAAACGGGGAAGACGCCGGCGACAGCATCCAGCGCCTTGTAGTCGTTGTACACCGTGTTGAGGGAAATGGGCTGGTAAAGGTCGGTGCAAAAGACAGGCAGGTTCTGGACACTGACCATCTGATTCACCTGGTTCCTGTAGCTCAGCGTGATGTCAATCCGGCCGGCACTGTCAGTTCCGAAGACAGTGCCCAGATCAACCGTGCGAAGGGGACTGGTGCCGGTGGCCTTTACGGTCACCGTCTTGCCCATGATGGTCTTCCCGAGATGCGGATCGATCTGAGCCTGTGCAATGCTGTTTGTAAGCAACGAGAAACAGGCCAGCAACACGAGGGAACGCAGGAAGTGCATGTTAGAATGGAGGAGGTGATCAGAGCTAATCGGATCACGTATCTAGGCCCATTCAGGTAGATGCAATATGGAAACCCGTGGATAACTCACGGACATCCACAGCCCGATAATATCGCTAATGGATTTCACTATGGCGCAAAAGCGCCATCATCCGAGGGCCACACCCAGCCTGAAGGCTCAAAGCCGATTGATCACGCTCGCTGCGTAACCAGCACCAAAACCGTTGTCGATATTGACCACGGTAACACCTGGTGCACAGCTATTTAACATAGCCAATAAAGCTGAGACCCCCCCGAAGCTCGCGCCGTAGCCGACGCTCGTGGGAACTGCGATGATCGGCTTCTCAATGAGCCCCCCCAGGACGCTGGGCAGGGCACCTTCCATGCCTGCCACGGCAATGACGGCACGCGCCCCGCGCACACGGTCCAAGCGCCCAATCAGGCGATGCAGCCCGGCCACACCCACGTCGTAGATGCGCTCCACCTCATTTCCGAAGACCTCTGCCGTCACCGCAGCTTCCTCGGCCACAGGCAGGTCGGAGGTGCCGGCGGCGACCACGGCTATGATGCCACGATCGGACACGGGGCCGGGGCGGCGCCTGCTGATGGTCCGGGAAACCGGATCGTACA